>PZPG01000001.1:41952-65354 GCA_003045995.1 Bacteroidota bacterium | reverse complement strand
CGTATCACACACCGCATTGTATCACCCGCCAGATTGCAACATTGTCGCTGTATGACCCTCTCTGAACCACTACATGCATGAATCTGTACAAATCACTAATAAAACCTTTTATGTTCCGGATGAGTGCGGATCAAGCCCACGAGTGGACGATCAAAACCTCATCTATGGTAAGCAACTGGCCACCGGTGATCTCACTGATTCACAATATGTACTGCTATGAGGATGCTGCCCTCAGGCAACAAATTCACGGCCTCACATTCCCGAATCCGGTCGGACTAGCTGCAGGATTCGACAAGAACGGGCTCACAATTCCACTCATGCAGGCACTCGGCTTTGGTTTTGTGGAGATTGGAAGTATCACAGCAAAACCATCCCCCGGAAATCCCAAGCCCAGGAGTTTCAGACTACCCGAAGACCGTTCCATCATTAATCGAATGGGGCTTAACAATGAGGGTGTTGAAACCGTCACGAAACGCCTGTCGAAGCTTGAACCTCTCAAAATTCCGCTGGGGATCAACATCGCCAAAACCCACGACTCGTCCATTCAGGGAGACAGTGCGCTGGAGGATTACCGTTTGAGTTTCGAGGCTGTGAAACCCATTGCCGATTACATCACCATCAACATCTCCTGCCCCAATACATCCGATGGCAAAACATTCGAAAATCCCGAATCATTGGCCGAGCTTCTCGATCTACTCTCGGTTGGCCGGGACGCTTCCGACCCACCAGTTTTTGTAAAAATTTCAGCCGATGCAGACCGAGGGCTTCTCACAGAACTGCTAGATCTTTGCGAAAACCACTCTATACGCGGTTACGTAGCGGTAAACACCTCCTCGGGACGGGATCACCTTCGATCCAATCCGGAGTTCATTCGCTCTTGCGGGCGTGGTGGTTTGAGCGGCAAAGCTATCCAGGCAAAAAGCACCGAAGTCATCTCGTTTATTCATGAAAAAACTAAAGGGAGTAAGATTATAATCGGTGTTGGGGGCATTTTCTCGGTGGAAGATGCTATCGAAAAACTAAAAGCCGGCGCAAACTTGCTGCAGATCTATACCGGGCTTGTATACGAAGGGCCAGAGCTCGTAAAAACCATTAATCAAGGAATTTCACGCGTGCTTCGCAAGGAGGGCAAAGAGCACATCTATCAGTTGGTTTCGGGTTGATGGGATCCGCCATCGTCCGTTTCCAAAATATCCTCCACTTCCTCAGACACTGAATCGGGTTCTGCAGGCTCTCCACTATTGGGCAGATTAACGCCTGCCGAATCACCAGGAACTTCAGAAGAAGGGACTGTAGGCGTAGGAGGTGCAATTTTCAGTGAATCCTGTGATGGTACTATCTCCGATGGGCGTAACGAGTCCTGTGACGCTGAAGAGGTCGAATCGGATGCCATCGTCGCAGGTATACCTAAAGATGAACCATCAACACTCAATGAATCAACCCCTATCGAATCAACCCCCATCGAATCAACCCCCATCGAGTCGATCCCTGCCTCAGGCACCAACCTCCCATCTTCAATCGGAATTCCCAGACTGTCGGTTCGTGCCGAATCCGGCATCATCTCTTCCAAAACAACCGGAATAGCATTGGGATCTTCCGGCACTACCAGAGAGGCCGCGAGCTTCGTGATCCTTGGTTTTTGCGGTGAGGACCCTGCACTCGCCAGGTACTCATCCAGAGTAACCCTCGCACTGTCCCACAACGCACCTTGAAAAGGAAACAGTTCAAACCAAACCGGTTCGGTCAGCGATGAATCCGATAGCTGCTGAAAAAACTGCATTTCACGATCACCAAGCTTCGTCTCCGGACTCAGAGAATCGGGGAAAATCTCCCAAAACTCCTCACGCTCCTCAAACCGATCCCTGAAAAATTGTAACCTGTACGTATTCCCAATCACAGAGTCTGCCAGCACAATCCTCACCGAATCCTTTACCTCTGCCAGCTCCTGTTTTTGTAATTCCCATTGTTCCTGGGCAAGAAACCACCCCGACCGGTCCGGCAAAGAATCTGGTGCACTCTGTTTGGCTTCTTCAATATACAGCATCGCCGCTTCCAGGTAGAGATAGGGCTTTACAGCATCACCTTCCAAACTATCTGCCAGCGACCGGTATAGTTCTGCCCGATGTTCTGCAGACAATACCGTGTCTTCCATGAACGCTTCAAGTTCCTCAATCTGTACTTGTGCCGAACGTTCTCGCTCCTGTTCCGGCGGGTCAAATTCAACCCCCAGCCGGTTCGCAATCCGTTCAGCAAAAACAGATTCGGGATACGTTTCTAGTAACTGCATCCCACGCGCCTGGGCTTCTTCGGTCTGGTCCTCTAGCAGATGTAGCTCCGTAAGCGAGTAGAGTGCTTTGGGAATCAGTGTTTTGTGAAGATCCCGATCAATCACATCCTCGTAGTACGTCCGGGCATTATCCGGTTCCTCAAGCGACAGAAAATAGACGTTCGCAAGCCTGTAGTGCAACTCATCGATCATTTTGCGAACACTATCCTGTTCTTGCTGTGTAAACGGAACACGACTAATATCCACCAGGGGTGCATGGGGTCGGGTTGATGCGTTTTGACGCCCCGGCCCTTCAACCGGTTTGGGCATGCCGGATTCGGTATTCTGTGCTAGCTCGCCACCTGTTATTTCAGAATCGTCAGACGAGGAATCATCTGTTTCTACCCCTGACACATCAGCGTTTACCGGTTCTTCATCTGCTGCCTCCCCGCTTGCTACATTTCCGCTTCCTGCTGCTCCGTTTGCTGCATTTCCGCTTGCTGTATCAACACTTCCTGCAAGTCTGTTTCCCGCATCGGTAATCTCAGCACGTCTTCGCCACAAATCGGCCAGCGGTCGCTCGCCCCATACGGCTCGAAACTGTAAGCTAGCGTCTTGCTGAAGCCTTTGATTTTGCGCATTCAGAAAACCAAACTCCGAGGAGGTGGCAACATCCTGAATCTGATCCGGATTGACAATCACCGCCGTGGATTGACTCTGCTGTTGTTCTAAAAGCTCTTGCTCCCTCCTTTGTTCCTCTTCCAGCCGTTTTTGGATCACAGAGAGAACGGAATCAAATGCAGAGGGTTCGAGTTGTCCAAGCCAGAGTAAACTGTCGAGTTCAGCAACTTCAAGTTGGATCGATGCATATTCACCAAAGGATTCTGCCATCTCCTGGGCATCAAATCCGGCCGGTAGTTTATCCAAATCAACCCGCTGCATAGAAGCCGAGTCGTAATAGGCCGCTGCAAACACATAATCCCCAAGATCGTAGCGGTAGATCTCTGCAATTCCATAGTATGTTTTTGCCTTGGTTTCCGGGGACGGACGTAACCGGTCATCTCGTAACAGCGCGCCATACTGCCTTGCAGCCTCTTCTGTACTTCCCATGAGCTGGAGTGTACGTCCAAGATCATACACCAGATCGGGACGCTCCTGTATAAATTTATCATCGCGGGAGAGTGAGCGGAACAGATTGTATGCACGGTCATATTCTCCAAGGCTGCGGGCAACAGATGCTTCTTTTCTCATCGCATGAAACACAAGATCGTAATCCGGGTTCGAGGTCCGAACATTCGAATAGGCGTCTTTTGCCATATTGAAATCGCCCAGTTGCTCGGCTACCTGCCCCATCAAAAAGTACGCCCGATCCCGGTCTTTTCTATTCTCCATCAGCGGTACATTCACCTGAAGCTGATCAAAAGCCTCCCTCCACTGATCATTAGCCACATACAGCTGCGCAAGAACGACTGAGGTTTTTGCCCGAATAGCCGGTTCCCAGTCAGAAATCAAATCCATTTCACTTTCCAGAAATTCGATTCCTTCTTCAATGGCATTCATATGAAAATACACCCGTCCTTTCCAGTAGAGTGCATTTTGCCGCATCTCCCCCTCCGACACATTCTGCAGTTCGGAAAACTTCTCAAGTGCAGAAAAGTACTCTTGCCGGTAATAGTAGGATTTGCCGATCATTTCAATGGCGGCATACTCGAACCGGGTATCTTTATGGTCTCTCAAAATCTGTGCCCCCTTCATGATCGCATCCTCGAAACTTTGAGCACCTCCCCGGCTGGGTGCCGGATACACGGGAATTGGTAACTCCGGATTAATCGGCAGACTTTGGTTTAGATTCTGTTCGAGCCCCTCTTCAAATACCTTCTGAGCATTGTAAAAGGAATTAAAGTACGCATTGAAGTCTCTCATTGGCTGTTCCAGAGGAGTGCCGCAGGCGACCATCAACAACAGCAGAGCTATGGCATACCGTTTTTTCACTCCAATGTGCTAATTTTGATCATGTTGGTACGACCTCTCTTGGCGACCGGAACACCTGCCGCAAGAACGATGCGCTCGCCACTTTGCATATTCCGTTTGTCTCTCATATAATCTTCGATACGCTTGACACTTTCATCTGTGTCGAATAGTTTTTTCATTTGCACAGCTTCAACGCCCCAAACGAGAGACAATTGTCTTCTCACTACCAGGTTTTCGGTAAAGGCCATCACCGGAACATTGGGGCGGAACTTAGAGATGCGACGGGCTGTAGATCCGGAGTGTGTGAGCACACAGATTGCGGATGCTTCCACATTTTCCGCAAGTTTTACACAGGAGTGCGCCAAGGACTCTACAATCTGTTTCTCTTTCCACTCTGGCTTTCGAAATTCCAGGCGGTTATAGATCCGGTCGGAGCTGGTTTCGACCGTACGGATGATTTTGTGCATGGCGCGAACAGCTTCTATGGGGTAATCACCAGCTGCGGTTTCACCAGACAGCATCACAGCGTCGCTTCCATCGATCACGGCGTTTGCCACATCGGAACTTTCGGCGCGGGTGGCTCTCGGGTTCTTAATCATAGAGTCCAGCATCTGTGTGGCTGTAATCACCGGTTTGCCTTCGGTGAGGCAACGTTCAATGATCTTTTTCTGTACAAGCGGCACCTGTTCACTTGGTATTTCAATCCCAAGATCTCCCCTTGCGACCATAATTCCATCCGCTTCTTCGATAATTTCATCGATCGCATCCACCGCTTCCGGTTTCTCAATTTTGGCAATCACCATTGCCTGACTCCCTGCCGCACGAATACGGGATAACACATCCTGTACATCTCTCCCGGAACGAACAAAAGACATAGCCACAAGATCCACACCCGCTTTCAGGCCAAACTCGAGGTCTTCAATATCTTTCTCTGTAAGGGACGCCATACTGATCTGCACATCCGGCAAGTTTACTCCCTTGCGGGATTTGATCGTGCCTCCGACAATCACCTGCGCCTTGAGCACCCTGTTCTCTTTTTTCAACACCTTTAATTCCAGCAGACCGTCGTCGATCAAAATTTGATTGCCCACTTCTGCATCGTCCGTAAGATTCGGATAGTCAATTGGTATTCGGTTAGCCGTTCCTTCCACATCCTCCGATGTGATCTCAATAATATCACCTCGTGTTAGCTCCTGTTTCCCATCTTTCATGGTGCCAACCCGGATCTTTGGCCCCTGCAAGTCCATCATAATCGGGATTGGATACTGATGTTTTTTGGCAATGGCCCGGATCATATCTATGTTTTTTTGATGATCTTCATGGGATCCGTGCGAAAAATTTAGGCGAACAACATTCATCCCGGCTTTCAAAAGCTTCTCAACCATGTCAGGGGTACTGGAGCTTGGGCCAAGTGTACAAACAATTTTTGTCTTCCGTGATGCGGTTATCATGCAGGTAAAAATTTAAACGGATTGATGTGATGAGCTTTTTTTGTGTTGCAGTTGATAATCAACCTTAAATAGTGTTTTTTTGATGGTGAGTTATAGTGAAGATTGCTTTCACCTATTTAATTTCACCACCACGAAACGAATGAATACGGTTAGGCCGCTGGATTCGTTAGAAAATCAAGATAATGAATAATTCAATGAGGTAGAATTATTCTCCAAACTTGTTACATTCAAAACACACCATCATCGACTTTCCATAACCCTTTTTTTAATTCCCTATTTATGTGTGAGCGATTCAAAAGGTTCAAGGGACAACCTATGCCAAAATCTGTGTGGCTGGCAAAACTGCATGCAATTTGGCTTATGACGGGGTTGATATTTTTTACATCCTGTTCATCTGTGCAGCAGTCGAATGTAGAGCGGGGAACTCAGTACCGTTTTCAGGAGGGATATCCGGAGCTCCGCATTTCTGCCATTGGCCTATTGGATGACTCGGACCAGGCTTATATTAATATCACTTCGGAGATTGTGTACGGAAGTTTGATTTATAAAGAGAACGATGATGTTCAAATGGCGATTATCCGCTATGAAATTCGAGCCAATCAGGTGGACGGAACTGAGAGTTTTGGTTTTCAGAACGAGTTGCAGATCGACACCGATCTGAAGATTCCATTTTTGAATCAGGATGTGATGACATTGCAAAATGATCTGGAAGTCGTTCCCGGCGAGTATAGTATCTCAATCTCTGTTACAGATCTGATCTCCGGGAAAACCACGATTCGGGAAACCAATACAATGATCCCCGATCCGGAAAATCCAGAAGTAAATCTTACTAGTATCCGGCTTGCAACCAACAAGCCGTTCCAGCAAGGAGAACCTGCAGGGTTCACCCCAGTGACGACGTACGCAGTGGCCTCATCTGTGGATAGCCTAAAATTTGACTTTCAGGTTACAAACAACAACCTTGCAGAGCCATTGCGTGTGGTGTCGAAGTTGCTGAGTTATGAAGCTGACAGTTCCTCCGCCAATCCTCTTCACTTTAATAACTACTCACCCTCCTCAATTCAGTATTTAGGGCTGGAGTACCGAAGTGCAGAGGTGCTCTATGAAACTACCCGTGTTCTGCAGGACCCTGGAAGCGTGACCATGGAGTTCTATTTCCCGATACCTGAGCGGGGTAATTATCGATTTGAAGTAAATGTACTTGGTTCTGGCGAGGAGGAGGAAAAGTATCGAGCCAGAGATTTTGCCGTAAAGAGCAGGAACTATCCAAATATTCAGAGCGCACGTGAAATGGCAGCGCCCCTGATCTACCTAATGGACAGAAAAGATCACGAACGGCTAATGGCTGCAACTGATCCCGTTGTACTGAAATCTGAGGTGGATCGGTTTTGGCTTTCGAATATTGGAGAACCAAACACGGCAAAAGCGGTTTTGTCGCTGTACTACGACCGCGTAGAAAAAGCCAATAAATTGTTTGGCAATTACAAAGAGGGGTGGAAAACAGATATGGGGATGATGTACGTTCTATTTGGCCCCCCATGGTATATAGAACGAAGACTAGACGGTATGTGGTGGTCCTACTCATACGATCGTAACGATCCGGAGTACAATTTTTATTTTGAAAGAACCAAAATCAACACTGTCTATTTCCCTTTTGATAATTTTATGCTCCGGAGGGATGTGGGATACTTCAATCGCCAATATCAGCAGGTCCAATTGTGGCTTACCGGCGGAATATTGCAACGAAATCTGTAATCATTCTTTCAGTCATTATCCTGTTCTGTCACTATCCTGAAAAGGTGTAAGCCAATTTTTGGGGAAACTTACACAACGATGGGAGCAGTAAATGCAGATGTAAAATGTAGAATGGGCATAATAATGCATGGACATAAAAAAAGAGGGTGAATCTCTTCACCCTCTTAATATCCTTCTCTTTAAAAAGGAATTTGTAGCTCTTTGAACTTAGTTCGAGGAAGCTGGTACATGGACACTGGTGCCACGATCACCATAATTGTTACTCCAGGAGATGGTAAAGGATCCGTCATCATTGATAAGTCCAGTTCCATTGAATACATCTCCACCGTAAACAACATCCGGCTGATCAATGATTTGAAGCCCATTTCCACCGTTACACTGACCTACAATCCGTCCTGGATTATCGAAGGCACCATAACAGTTTTTATACAAACCACCAGTCAGATCCGTGATCGTGAACAAGCCTTCTCCGATAATTGCCACTTGTACGGTATTTGTAACTCCGCTGCAACCGGCAGGATTGGTTTGAGTCGTGGTGACGGTATACGTTCCCTCAATTTCGTACTCACAATTGATCTCCGCTAGCGTCATCACGTGCTGTGAATTGTTTCTGTCTGGCCCTGGGAATCCGGCCTCACCACTGGTTAGACTTTTCACACGCAGAGTAACAACTCCATCACCTTCCGTATCGAGTGCCTCAAACTTCGGCAGGATCGTAATCTTTTGGGTGAATTCATTTTCTGCATTGAATTCGAGAACCAGGTCTCCATCTCCATTGAGTAATTCGAGAGTTGATGGACTCAGATCAAAATCGGTACCCAAAACTGCATTCTGTGCTGCAACTTCAACAACCGCGGTAGCCGTCACAGTGGCTCCGTTGGTAGATGAAAAGAAGGCATTTACACTTACTGCATTGGTAGAGCCTTTAATTACGATGGAACTGTCCGTTTCGAAATATAGAAACTCGGAACTTTCCAGAAGTTGTGGTCCGCGCTCTCCGCATGATACAGCCAACATGGCAAGAGAGATAAATGCGACGATATATTTAATTTTACTCTTCATGATAATCTCTGTTTATTAATTAATAGTCTGGATTCTGAACCATATTCTCATTGGCAAACATCTCACTTTGTGGGATAGGCCACACAAACCTGTGATCATCAGCTGCAAGACCCGTGGATGTTGTTCCTCCATCAATATCCTCAGCAGCTCTTTCAACCGGTAGATTGTTTCGCTTCAGATCGAAGAAACGGTGTCCTTCAAGGAACAACTCACGACGACGTTCCTCCAGAATGTTGGAAATAGCAGCATCCGTGGTACCATAGGATACTGGAGCCGGGTTTGGAATCCGATCTGAACGAAGTTCATTTACGTCAGCGGCTGCATTTGTCAGATTCGATGCACCACCCAATCGTGCATACGCTTCAGCACGAATGAGATACATTTCAGAGAGACGCATCATTTTGATATCCGCCGTGTTTTTTTGACCAGCCCGCTGATTATATTTGTAAACGCGGATGGCAGGTCTGTCATTGGAATCAACACCATCATCCTTGAAAAATACATCAAACCGAATGTCATTGTTTTGATCGTAAATATCTGCAAGTGTGTTGGAAGCATAAAAGAAAATATCCTCATTGCCAGTCCGCTCCGTGATTTGAACCGTTCCATCGCTGGAGGTAAGCCTTGGAAGCTTAAAGAGTACCTCACTTTCACTTTGTTCAAGAGCATCACTCCAAAGTCCTTGATAACTGTCACGTCCTGTAAGCGATACGCCAGAGTTAATCACTTCGCTAGCTGCATCGATGGCCATCTGCCACTCACCCAAATACAGCGCCACACGAGCTTTCAGTCCCTGAGCAGCAAGATAGTTGAACTGATTGAAGTTGAAAAACCCGGATGATTCTAACAAGTTAATCGACTCATCAATATCTGCCATAAGAAGAGTGTGATAGTCCCCTTTGTTGTCCCTTGCAGGGCTTCCTACATTGGAAGCACTCATGTACGGAACGGCAAGTCCAGAATCATTTAGATCAAAATCCACAAAAATCCGGTAAGCATCAAAATGAAGGTAAGCCCTCACTCCCAGCATCTCACCTCGTATGCGCTCCTTTAGAGCTTCCTCTTCTGCATTTCCAGCCGCTACTAAATCAATGGCTTCCAACACACGGTTTAAGCGGTCCAGAGTGATATAGACATTACTCCAGGCTCCGGAAACCGTTCCTTCACTCGGAATAATATCATGATTGAACACTTGCATCCCTTGTCCGGTATTCGTTGGAGCACGCCGGAGCTCATCGGTCATAAGAGCGTTAATCTCGTAGATGTTTTGCCCAGAGATTGATCCGTAGACCCCGTTGGCTCCATCGCTTAAATCCTGTACGGTTTGAAAAGCAGCCGTAGCATCGATAGAATCATAGGGTGTAGTAGCCAGATAGTCCTCACATGATGTAAGTAATCCAGCAAAGAAAATAGTACTAATGATAACTTTGATTGATTTCATGATTCTAGCAAGATTTAAAAGTTAATATCGACACCGGATGTAAATATTCTCGGCAGCGGATACGCATACTGAGCAATATTGTTGTAGTCCTCAGGATCAAACCCAGTGAACTTCGTAAACGTGAGAAGATTTTGCGCCTGAACAAAAATTCTCACTCCTTTGATTTGATTACGGAAAAGATTTCCTGGGATGGTGTAGGATACAAGAATATTTCTGAGCCTCAAGTAGGAAGCATCTTCAATGTCTTTGGATGTGAACTGTCGGGGAAATGCATTGGACTGAATCTCAGTCAGATCCCCTGGCTCCTGCCACATCGTTAACATAACTTTTCGCTGATTGTACTGTCCAAAGTTTGGATTTTCCTGAAAATACAACTGGTTGTTGAAGATGTTGTTGCCATAGGAGTAATTAAACTGTGCACGTACGGAAAAGTTGCGGTAAGAGTAATCCAGCCCGAAACCACCCGTGACGGTCGGTAGCCAGGATCCATACTTTGCGACCAAAAAGTCATCGGAGAATTCGCGGGTTACGTTTCCATTTTGATCCAAAAAGAGAGGTGCTCCACTTGCTGGATCGACACCTGCCCAACCAACAACATAGTGAGTCCCGAGAGGCAACCCTTCGCGAATGATGGAGGTACCTAACTCAAATTCATCCACCTGTCCGAGATCCATAATCTCATTGTCGTTGTAAGCATAGTTCCCGTTGAATGTCAACAGTGAGTTTTGCGTTCGAATTACATCAAAACGAAGATCGATTTCAATACCTCGGTTTCGTACTGATCCTGCATTAACCTCCAAACTTGAAAATCCTGTAGTTCTTGAAAGTTGCTGATTGATAAACAGATCCTCCGTTCGATCGTTATACAGATCTAGTGTACCGGAGATACGATCACTCAGGAAACTAAAATCAAACCCAAGGTTTAATTTATAGGCCGTTTCCCACTGAAGATTGTTGTTTCCAGGTGTTGCCGGGATAATGGCTGTCTGTCCGGCAAAACTTGTAGATGCAAAAGTTGCAAGACGCTGATAATCACCAATTCCGAATTGATTCCCTGTTTTTCCGTAGCTAAGACGAACAATCAAATTGGAGAGGATGTCGTTGTCTGACAAAAACTCTTCATTGGTTGCGACCCAGGATGTACCCATTGACCAGAGAAGGGCATACTGATTGCCTGGCCCAAAACGGGATGAACCATCCCGCCGAATGGTTACCTTAGCATTGTACTTACGATCAAAGGAGTAATCAAAGATCCCAAACACAGACCAAAGGTTGTTGGCAGTGAACCCTCCGCCAACGGACGGGATGAGATTGTTGGTCGGACTTCCCGGTGTGATACTGGCTGGTGTAGGACCAAGTTTAGGATTTAGTCCATATCCTGTAAATCCAAAGCTTTGAAAGTGATTCAGAATCAACTCATTGGCAACGAAGACGTCCACCTGATGCTTGCCAGCAAATTCATTAGCATATCTGGCATTGGTATTGGACGTAAATCCTGAAAGGCGGTTTGTAGATCTTGTAAGTGATCCGGATCCACCCTGTGGTGTACCCTGCCCAAGTGTAGAAAGTGGATTTCGCCACTGGCTGAAATATCGCTCACGGAAGTCGAGGGACACTTGTTGTGTGAAAGAAAATTTATTCAGCCGATATCGAGCATAGGCTTGGCCAACTACTTTAATTTCGTTTCGGGTAAACTCATCGTTTACAAGTGCATCGTATGCGTTCGCACCCGTCAAACCCGGCCCAACTGCGAGCTCACCATCATCATCATATAACCTTTCATAAGGATTCGCCAGATAGGCTGCAGCAAAAGAGTTATATAGATATACGCCACCTTCGGATTCAATAAAGTCGGATTCACTGTATCCACCCTGTGCGCGGAATCCTATATCAAAGTTATCACGCGCATTAACGTCTATATTGACGCGCATCGAGTATCGCTCCAGCGCTGATCGCAAACCAATACCATCTTGCTGGAAAGCACTACCAGAGACATAGTAACGAACCGCTTTGTTTCCACCCGCTACACTCAGGTCATGGGTTTGAGTGTACCCTCTGCGGAAGAAGATGTCTGCCCAGTTGTTATCAACTGCTAGATACTCTGCTCGGGCTGCAGGATCCCCGTTGGGATTGTTTTCGGATGTTGCCCATCCCGGACCGATCTGAATCATCTCTTCAAACATCAATTTCTCTTCTGTATTCATCATATCGAAAGGAGGATCGCCAGCCTCGGAATAACCGTACTGTGCTGTATAACGTACCTGAGCATCCATCACATTCCCACGTTTGGTGGTTACAATAATCACACCATTCGCTCCGCGGGATCCATACTGAGCAGTTGCACTTGCATCTCTCAAGATTGAGATATTTTCAATGTCGTTCGGGTTGATAGAAGCAAAATCGAAAGAACTGATGGGGATTCCGTCCATCACAAACA
Source organism: Bacteroidota bacterium (assembly GCA_003045995.1). Taxonomy (GTDB): domain Bacteria; phylum Bacteroidota; class Rhodothermia; order Balneolales; family Balneolaceae; genus Sam29DG08-bin30. The sequence goes on along the minus strand of PZPG01000001.1, from coordinate 52,971 downwards.
GAGGCGTGTTACTTCCCGTGATAGAGCCCGATCCACGAATTCGGATCGTGGCAGATTCTCCAGGCTGTCCAGAGCCGGTTGAGATAAACACTCCAGGAGCCCGTCCCTGTAGCATCTGATCAAAAGAACCTACAGGAATGCTCTCAATATCTTTATTGGACACAGTCGTTAGAGAGCCTGTAATTCTATTTCTGCTGATATCAGTATATCCTGTCACAACCACATCCTCCAGGCCCACCACATCTACTTCAATAGAGATGTTATAGGTGACATCAGACTGGTCGATCGTAACAAACTCCTCCAATGTCAGATAACCGATGAGTGAGATACGAACAAAATAGGTGCCGTATGGAATGTTAGAAAGTTCATAGTTGCCATCCATATCCGTTGCAGCTCCTCTCTCAAGCTGATCAATATAGATGTTAACTCCGGGCAGAGACTCCCCGCTTTGACTGTCTGTAACTTTTCCTTTAAGATTTCCCGACTGAGCAAACACGACCGTGGTCGTCATCAGACTCAGCACCAGAAAGAGTGTGATCTTTTTGAACATAAGATGCTTCCGTTAAGATTAGTTGATGAATTTCGGATCGATTTTCAGGTTGTTTTTATGACACAGTGCAGATCTATTATCCGCAGAAATATCGCTTCGATCCATAGATGTTGTAAACTAAGTTAACTGACTTATTAAAACAAGATAAAATTATCGCAAAATAAAAAAGCCCCTTGTACAATTCGCACAAGAGGCTTGGATTTCGTGAATTGCAGGAGTTAATTATCCTACGTTCTCATTTTGATTCCGCTCGTCGTTTGGAATTGGCAGTGCACGCCATGGACCAATTGGATTACCTGTGTTCCCCAATCCCGGTGTTCCGGAAATGGTTTCAGGCCACACATCAAAACGAAGCAGATCAAAGAACCGAACTCCCTGCAGGAACAGTTCCTTGTCGCGCTCAGTAAGAATTACACTATTTGTCACAGGACCAGCGATTGCAGCGATTCCGTGAGAAGCTCGTACAGCATTTACTCTGGCAAGACCATCCGAAGATCCCTGACCACGCAGTGCTTCCAACTCGGCGAGCATCAACTCATTTTCCTGCCAAGTAAGGAAATCCATTGGGGATTCACGAAGCGGATAAATGTCCTGCTGATATCGCACTTCTGCAATGTTAACATCACCTGCAGGAGCTTCTTTCAGGGGAATTCGGGCTGCCTCATTGGCATCTTCTGCCACGTAGTCCGCAAAGCGAAACGCTGGCATCACCTGCCGTCGCCCATCTCCACCAGCAAAGTAGAACTCGTTAGGAGCCTGTACGCTAAACAACGCCTGAAATGGAGCATCTCCCTGTTCCAACCCATTTTGTGCGGCCGCATATGCCTCACCATAGTTTCCGAGGATGAGGTGGAGTCTTGCCCGCATGGTGTTGATGACTCGCTTCTCGTAATCAGAAGCTACTGCTTCTGCTGCTGATAGCTTCGGAAGGATTTGATCTATCATGGTTGCTGGTGAGATAATTGCACTTCCATCCAGTGGACCACCCGTGAACTGTGCAATACATTGAGGTCCCGGTGTGTCATTTCCACAAGGATCTTCAGCAAAATAGAAGGATATGAAATAACGTGCTACAGCACCGTATAAGTTGCCTGTAAAGATCGCTTCATTGCGCACTTCATCGCTCAAACCTTCAAGCCCTTCGATTCTTTCCAGAAGATTATCTGCCAGCAATCGATGATTGTGCATCGGTGTATAAACACCACGCACAGTGTTGCTTGCAAAGATTACCTCATTCGGGTATTCCGCGAAGTTGTCGTTGATCTCTCGGAATGTCGGAAAGGTTGCATTGGCCATCGCCTCATCAAACATGAGCTGATCGCCTAAAAGATCTGAGGCAACAACTAGTTGAGAATATACAAGTGCGAATCTTGCTTCCACGCCCGTAATCAAAAATGGGATTTGATCCGGGTCATTCAACAAATCGTCCTCAATCCGGTCGATTTGCGGGGTCGTACTTGTCACCCAATCTTCACAAGAACTAAACAGAACCGTGAAGAGGGTTGCTAATAGTGTGATATAAAGTAGTTTTTTCATGGTTTATCTCCCTATCGGTTAAAATCCTAATGATACAGTGAAGTAGACCTGTCGGGCTGTTGGCAATGTGAGGAAGTCCTGTCCTCTGGACAAGCTTCTTGCACCCGCAAAGTTTACCTCTGGATCCAGACCGCTGTATTTGGTGGATGTCCAAAGATTTCGTCCACCAACACTAAATGAAAGGTCTTTTACATACGCATCCGCACCAAATTGAGATAATATATCCCGGAAGTTGTACGTGATGCTTAGTTCACGCAGTTTCAACCAATCGGCGCGTTCGATGAAATTGTAGTCGTAGCTCGGGTTGATCGCTGCATATGCCTCTGCTGCTTCATTGTAAGCGGCTGTCCCAACTTCCAATGCTTCAACACTTTCGTACCCAATGGCGCTGAAGCCAAGCTGGCGCCGCAGAATCTCATACTCCTCTAGGTTTCTAAACAGAATTGAGAATTGCTTAGTGTTGTTATACACATAGAGATCGTAAGCAAAGTCAAACTGAATGTAAGCTGTAAGATTTTTTACAACCTGCAGAGACGAACTAAAGGATCCACTATGCACTGGAATTGGATTTCCTACTGCTTCTCTCTCAGCGGTTGCATCAACCCCTGCATACAACCCGTCATCGTCAAACAGAACACCAATGACTCTTGGTACATAAAACTCCGATCGTCGGATACCCTCCTCAATTACGTTAAGGCTAAATCCGTCGAAAATTGGCTGAGCTCCGCCCAGGCTGGTTACTTCGGTATCCTGGTAGGAATAGGTTACATTGAATGTCAGCTGAGTGTTTCGATTTTGGATGGGGGTGTATGACAGTGCTGCTTCCAACCCATTTCCTTCGATAGAGCCAACATTGAATGGAATCAAGTTCGCTGTTCCTGTGGATGGTGCTTCCCGGAAATCGATGATAGAATCTTCTGATTTCTGACTATAGTAGGTAAGATCCAACGACAAGCTATTGTTGAAGAGTTCCGTTTCTACCCCAAGCTCGAGCTCTTTAATACGCTCAGGCTTAATCTGTGTGTTACCTATAAAGTTGATAACACCACCCGTACCATAAGCAGAGTTAGCAGCTTCCCATAATCGGGTGGCACCATCATTAAACCCTGGCAAAAGACCGGTCTCACCGTAAGCTGCACGAACTTTCAGGAAGTTTACCAGGCTTGGTAGTTGTAATGCACGGTCAAGTCGAACTGCAGCACTAGCTTTCGGATAGAAGATGTTTGGTGCATCCCCCCCAATCGCTGCGGCAAAGTCTTGACGACCACCAAAGGAAAGCATAAAGGTATCTTCGAAGTTGAATGATTGCTCAAAGAAAACACCTGCTTCGCGGGTATTCAGGAACCCTTCATCCCCAGCAATGAAATCCTCCCCTGCTCCAATGTTTGTGATCAATGGTGTAGAGAAGTTTTGCTTTGTGAAGTTTTGAGAATAAACATTACGGTCGAAAAGTTGTGATCCTACCGTTGTTGTTGCATTCAATCCCTCGATAACAGAGTATTGGTAACGTGCACTGATATCGTAAGTGTACTGCTCGTTGGATCGGTTTGCGATGGCTCGTTCTCCGATGGTACCGGGACCAACAACGAAAAATCCGGGAGGAACAGTTGCATCTCGTCGAAGGTCTGAACCATCAAATCCAACTGAAGCATTTAGTTCGAAGTTTTTGATCGGCCGATACTGGATACTCAATGAGCCCAAAAAGCGATTGGTTCTGGAAACGTCATTGATACTCTCGATGGACTCGAGTGCCGTAAATCCGAACGTATTCTGCCCGATGGCAAGATTGCCATCCGCGTCTGGACCAGGCCCCGCCAAAATGGTGTTTCCAAGATATCCAACAATGTTGTTGTCGTTATCCGGCAAAGCCACTTCATTCCAAGCATAGCCTGTGCTAACACTGATTGTAAGGTCTTCTCGTGGAAATGCATCGATGTTCGCCCGGAAGTTCTGACGATCCATATAGTTACGATTCATGATTCCAGTCTCATTGCGTTGATCTACGGAAGTATAAAATCGGATGAATTCAGAACCACCAGCAACACTTATGCTTTTCTGATCTAGAGTTCCTTCCTTAAACACATCTTTGATTGCTTCTGTCGAACCAAACTGATCGAATGTTTCCGTGCGATTGTAGTCACTGGTACCTTGTGTGGTTCGTACTTTCACACTCAGAGATCCAGCCCCAGAGAGTGCCTGACCTCGTTTTGTAGTGATAAGAACAACTCCGTTGGAACCACTTGTTCCGTAGAGTGCCGCAGCGGCTGGTCCTTTTAGGAAGTTAATGGACTCCACCTCATCCATGTTGATGTCGGCCAACGTACCAGTTCCTTGTCCCCCAACATAGAACGTACTTAGTTGTGAGTTATCAATTCGGATGCCATCTACATAAATGACAGGCTGACCGCTTCCACCAATTCCGCCTCCGGAACGTACGTTAAACCGGATGCCGGCTCCAACGGTACCGCCTGTAGGCTGCACATTCACGCCGGCTACTTTCCCGCTAATCAGCTGAGAAAGATCCTGGTAGGATTGAGATGCGGTGTATTGCGTTGCGTCAACTCTTGAAACCGCAACTTCTGAAATGGCTTTGGAGGTTCGGGACGCAATACCCGTCACAACCACTTCATCCAAACCAGTCTGGTCGGGCCGTAGTTGTATGTTTACAATGTTATCACCCTCTGTAATCGTTACTTCTTGATTGAGCGTAGCATATCCGATGAATGAGTATCGTACATTATACGTTCCAACAGGGATGTTTTGGATCTCATAGTTCCCGTCAATATCGGCCGGCGCACCTCGCTCCAGTTCGGAGATAAGGACCGTCGCACCAGGTAGCTGTTCACCGGTCACGAAGTCGGTTATGGATCCCGACAAGTTTCCAGACTGGGCATAACCCAGAGAGGTGATCAAGCCAAATATCGCGGTAACTGCGAGAGTCTGCAGTAGTGTCTGTAGCTTTCTAGTCATTTGATTTTAGGTTTAGTTATCTGATGTTCAGTAGTGTGTGTTGTAACAATGGTTTTCAGTTAATCATTTCATTACAAAATGGATCTGAAACTTAATGATTCTGATGATGATTCAGTTATCGAAACGTGAACACTCTTTGAACAGTTTCTAGAAGAAACCGGTGCATTAGAGCTTGTTTTTTTAATCACATTATTTTCGAACCGGTACAAAAAACAGATGCTTCAGATTTTTCGGATTTTTAATCCAATGAAGCAGAAAATTTACAATGCGCAGCAACAGATTCCAACATTTTCCGAAACTTTTGTGTTTTCAAAAATCAAAGCGCTTCCCATTGAGCAATTCCGGTTGGTATCAGCCATATCATTTGGGGTGTGTGAACCAAAAAGTTCGATGGCTATGCCGGCATATCCGGCAGACTCCACCCCTCACGATACGGGCGGCGGATCAGCTCCTCTGCAAACTGTGCCGCAAGGATGGGGTCGGTCATGGTTCTGGCAAACGAAGGATGCCCATCTTCGATCTTAAATCCGTCTTCTATAATCATACGAACCGTTTCCTCCTCGCCTATATTGGTAAAGCGCATCGCCTCTCCATCCCACTGAAGTTCTTTATTGAGACCTTGAAGGCGAACTGCGAGGACTCCCATAACCACCGTTTCGTTAAATGGCCCGGCCTCATCAAAGGCAGACTTTGCCTCTACCCGGTTCTCTTTGCTCTCTTTACAGGCACGTACCCAATCGTTCACGTGATCCGTTTCGACTCTTCGTTCTGTTTTTGGGGTATCTGGAACCCGACCCGACAGCAACCATGGCTCTGCCCCGTAACATCCACAGACCATGGTGTCCTTCGAACCATGAAATACAACCCCACCGCCGTATAGATTCATAGATCGCCCCTGCGGCCATCCTTCCGGCTTCAGCGGCTCAATTCCCCCATCCACCCAGTGAAGTTCCACTGCCGGCATCCGACCCACCCGCGTATCTCTCTCTGGATAGGTTAGTTTCACGCGCTGTGAAACTGGAGCGGAATCGAGCAACAGCATGGTAGAGCTTCCTTGAACTTTTTCCGGATAACCCAGCTCTAATGCCTTAAAAGCGGGATGAATGATGTGGCAGGCCATATCCCCCAAAGCCCCTGTGCCAAAGTCCCACCAACCACGAAAGTTCCAGGGTGTGTATATTTCATGGTATGGACGCATGGGGGCCGGCCCGATAAACAGATCCCAATTCAGTGTGTCTGGCACGGCCTGCACTTCCTTAGGCGTATTGATCCCTTGCGGCCAGATCGGCCGGTCGGTGAACGCTTCCACTTTTCGAACGTCTCCAATCTCTCCGTTCGCAACCCATTCCATCATCAGATTAACTCCCTCGCCAGATGCTCCCTGATTTCCCATCTGCGTAGCAATCTGGTATTCCATTGCAAGTTTCGTCAGAAGCCGAGACTCATACACGGTATGGGTTAGAGGCTTCTCAACGTATACATGTTTGCCCAGCGTCATGGCATGGGCGGCAACGACAGCATGAGTATGATCGGATGTCGCCACAACCACTGCATCAATCTCATTTTGCATCTCATCCAACATTACTCTCCAATCCCAAAAACGCTTTGCATTGGGGTAATGGTCGAAAACCGGTTGAGAGTACTTCCAGTCAACATCACACAGGGCAACGACATTTTCGGTGGCCTCCAGCTCTTTTAACACGCCGAACCCACGACCACCAATCCCAACACAGGCCACATTCAGTTTATCACTAGGAGCACGGTAGCCAAGGCCGCTGACAGTATGTGCCGGAAGAATCGTAAGTCCGCCAAGTGCCAAAACTGAACGGGTGAGAAACTCTTTTCGACTCAATCCGGAAGAGATTTCCGGTTGCCCTTCATGACCATGAGTTTTGTGACGGGAATCTGTTGAGGGTTGGGTTGATGCGTATTTAGGATGTTCAGGTCGTTTCATGGTAGATTTTTTGTTGTGACTTGAAGTGTAAAGACTATTTGATGTGAAAAGTATGAAAGGTCAGGTAACTCGATTGTGTGCGGATTAGATACGTAAAAAAATGGGATCTTACAACTGTTGCATGTACTCCCAGAGCAGGTCGTATTCGGCCTCTGTTAGTTGCCCGAAAGCAGGCCAGGGCATAAAAACTTCGTTAAGATGTCGCCCATCCGGTGCAATTCCCTGAGTCATCGCTTCTTTGAATTGTTGCTTGCTCCAGGTTCCGGCAACCCCATCCAGATCAAGAGCAGGAGCTTCGGGCCAACTTGGCGGAGCTCCCGGGATCGGGCCACCTTCCAAGTGATGCCCATGGCAGCCCACACAAGAACTGGCAATATACCTGCCCATTGTAAGCCGGTCTGCGGGTGTAGATTTGGGCATTTCGACGGGCCTTTTTACAAGGTTGGCAGGGAAAAGAGCCAATTTTCGGTTCACAAAGTAGTACAGCCGCATGGGAAAGTTGATGCGACTCTGTGGCATGGTACGATGCACCGGCTCTGTGTTTCGGAGATAGGATATGAGGGAGGCCAGATCCCGCTGATGAATCACTTGAAATTTGTGGGAAGGCATGATGATAACCGATTTCCCGTTTGGCCGAACACCCTCACGGATAACACGGATCAAATCCTGATCGGAATAATCGAGGATGGCACTTCCCTCTCCCATGGTAATGTTTGGAGCTGCGATCAGTCCGGTATGGAGAGATTTTTGGAGAATGCTGCCGGCCATCTGCTCACCATGGCAATCGACGCATCCTCGGATATGAGTGAGTCGCCTGCCATGTTCGATGGAAACGGAATCATCAGGGATTGGAATATTGTAAGTGGTAAGTGGGTAACTACGCAGACGGTGTGATTCTGTGATGCCGAAAATCGCAAGAAAAATCGTTGTTGCTATCACCGCAGGAATGGCGATCGCTTGAATAGGAAATCCTTTGTTATTCTCGGTTTCCACAGGTCAATGGTTCCTTTGTTTCTCTGTCTTTGTATGCCAGCCTATTTACATAGTTTAGTCGTGTTTGAATCTTTATTCATGCGTTCCTGAAAATGTTTTGGTATCAACCAGAGTGTTTGCCGGCTACTGGACAGCGGTGGAGTGCTTCTCTGTAGCTTTTGTGTAGGATCTCTAGACCTTCATCGAGTTCCTGGTTGGTCACCGTAAGTGGTGGACGGAACCGGATACTTTTGGTTCCGCAGCCCAGAATGATGAGTCCGTTTTTCATCGCGTGTTCAATCACGGCGTTTCGTGCATGGGTATCGGGTAGATCGAATGCACAGAAGAGGCCTTTTCCTCTCGGATTCGATATATATTGTTCGGAACTAGCCATTTCGGTAATACGATGAAGGAGATGCGCTCCAGTACTGGCTGCATTTTCTATCAGATTATCCTCTTCAATGACCTGAAGAATCTTATCAAACCGAACCATATCGACGAGATGTGCACCCCAAGTGGAGTTAATTCGGGAGGATGTGTTGAAGCAGTTGGTTTTCACTTCATCAATTCGGTGCCCACCCAAAACGCCGCAAACCTGAGCTTTTTTTCCAAATGCGAGCAGATCCGGTTTAACGAAATGTTCGTGAGCCCAGAATTTTCCGGTGAGCCCGACGCCGGTCTGCACTTCATCATAGATTAACAGTGCCTCAAACTCGTCTGCAAGATCACGAAGCCCCTGATGAAACTCCATCCGGAAGTGATTGTCCCCACCCTCACCCTGAATGGGTTCCAGCACAATACAAGCGATATCATCTTTGTGGGTTTCAAAATATTGGCGGGCCTGGGCCAGGGCAAGCTTTTCTTCATGCTCTACTTGTTGCAAGCTTTCGCTTGTGAGGGGATGGTGAACGGCAGGACTATGGATCCGAGGCCAACCAAATTTAGGGAAATATTTAATCTTGTTGGGCTCGGTGTTGGTGAGGGAAAGTGTGTAACCACTTCGCCCATGGAATGCTTTTTCAAGGTGAAGAACCATCTGACCTTTCTCGGTTCGATACCCCTTTTCGAAATTTTTCTGCACTTTCCAATCGAAAGCTACTTTTAAAGCATTCGCTACAGCAAGCGCACCCCCAGCTACAAAAAATGCATGTGGCAGGTAGTCTGGGATTCCTACACGGGAAAAGGTATCCACAAATTCCGCCATCTCCTGTGTGTAAACATCGGAATTGGAGGGTTTGTTGACTGCCACCTGTCCCAGTTTTGCAACAAAATCGGCATCCCCAGCCAGTTTTTCATGATTCATTCCCAATGGATTCGAGGCAAAAAACGTAAAGAAATCGATGTAACTTTTTTCATGCTTGGAGTCATACAGTCGGAGTCCCTTGCTCTTCTTGAGGTCCAGTACCATGTCCAGACCATCCGTTAAAATGTGTTTTCCAAGGGTTTGATGAACGTTTTGTGGTGAAATCATAAGGCTAAGTATTGGCTTGTTTCTACGTTTCTTCGTGAATACTGCAAAGTCAACCCTAGGTATCTTGAGTATCCTGTCTTAGGCACTTTGCTGGCTTGAGGTTTATTTTGGTTTGGGGTTTACCCTGGTTTTGGGTTCTTTGTTTAGGATAATCTAGAGTCGCTCCAATATGTGCTACTCGAAAATCTGATTATAAACTCATTCCGAATTTCGAGCCTAGAACTGTCGAACTCCTAAACCTGCGATTCGATTGAAGATATAAAAAAACGAGCAACGATGAACGGTAAATTAGACTTGAAATCGGATAATAAATGTGCGTATATTTACGTTTTGATAACACACCGCGGGGTGGAGCAGCTGGTAGCTCGTCGGGCTCATAACCCGAAGGTCGCAGGTTCGAATCCTGCCCCCGCTACTAATTTAAACCGCGTATTCTAAAGGCCGCTTTTAGCGGCCTTTCTTATTTTAGGTACAACATAGGTCAAACGTCTCTCTCATTTACCCACTCGCAACTCTCAGTATCTTTGGCTACTCTTGTACTCACGTCTGATATCTTTTATTGTTAATTATGCTCTGCAATGAACCAATGTTGACCTAATTGACAACTCAATACCCCATAACGTTTTTAAAAATAGCGACGATTGGTGACGTTCATTGTCACACCGTTCCACAACACATTCTACAACACCATTCCATCACTCCAACTTCATCATTCGAACTCCATCAAACCATCATATGAGATTCCGGCTGCAGTGAGATCTCCGTTAAAACCGATCCCTCCGGCTGTGAGGCAGCATAGTACACAGCCTTCGCCACCTCCGCTGCCGATAGCATTTTATCGGCCTGAACCCTCATTGTCACTACTGGATTCTCCCAAAAGTCCGTTGCCACGCCCCCCAGGTAGAACAAAGAAAAGAAAATTCCAGAACGCTTTTGCTCCTCCACGAGAGCTTTTGTAAACCCCGTTACTGCATACTTTGATGCTGAATATACAGAGGAGTTACGCATCACCGCCTTTCCCAAAATCCCTGGAAACATAATCACCCGCCCCTTCTTATTAGCCGCCATATGACGTACAACGGCCTGTGTCACCAAAATCGTCCCATACACATTCACATCAATCACTGCTTTCGCATCCTCGGGTTTAATGTCCAGCAGCGGCTGAATAATTCCCGTTCCAAACGCATTTACAAGCACATCAATCGGACCCAAATCACGTTCAATCGTCTGAACCATCGCCGACACAGACTGGCTATCGGTCACATCCAGATCAATTACAAAACATTGTCCTCCGCGATCGTTAATCTCCCGCGCTTTTGCTTCCGCTTTCTCTCGATTTCGGGCAGCAAGAACCACTTTGGCACCAGCTTTGGAAAAAAGGTCTGCAGATGCCTGTCCGATCCCTCCGGACCCCCCTGCTATCAGTACAATTTGATCTTTCATAGTATTCGATCCGTTGATATTCGATGATTGTGGTAGGTTTAGTGGACTTGTTACCGACTTGGTTCATGCAAGCAAGTGCATTCTCAAGCAAATACATTGTTACAAGTATCAAAACAACCCTGT
>PZPG01000001.1:41488-41942 GCA_003045995.1 Bacteroidota bacterium | reverse complement strand
CAAGCAAGTGCATTCTCAAGCAAATACATTGTTACAAGTATCAAAACAACCCTGTGAGAATATCGTTCACATAAATTGTGCGTACCATTGAGGTCATGTTGTTCGTACTAGTTTCCCAGGTGGTATGCGAGGTAGCAAACCAGATGCTTCACTAGGTGCTACAGGGTATTGCACATTCCGTTTGGGAATCGTTTTAGCACGGGTTGATCGGAGAGCTATTCTGAGTTGAATTACGCAACCATACCACGCGAGATTTTGACTCGTGGTTTTGAGTTGGATAGCCTATGATACTTTTTTGGGATGAATCCCAGGGACAAGAGAGATTCTGTACCAGATAGATTCCCTGCCGGTTAGGTTCTTTTTAAGGTAGGTTTTTTTAGGGTAGATTTTCAGGCCGTTACGGTACTCTCCATGGCTTCCGGTATGGTTTGTGCCCATACCTGTTTAAGATCAG
>PZPG01000001.1:33045-41325 GCA_003045995.1 Bacteroidota bacterium | reverse complement strand
TTGTGTGGATGCCGGCACCGTGATAATCACTCCGGATTGAGCTTCGCTATAGTACTGTTCGATGGTTTCGGCATGGGTTGGCTTCGCATCAAGCCGAACCTCTGCCCCCTTGCCTGAGAAGATTGCCATTTCGGCGAGAGCCACGACAAGCCCTCCGTCGGACAGGTCGTGAGCAGCATTAATCTTTCCGGACTGAATGAGTTCGAGCAGAAGTTTCTGGAGTCGGGCTTCAAAATCGAGATCGAGCGAGGGGGCATCTCCGGTTGTAAGTCCATGGATGTGACGGAGGTATTCACTGCCGCCAAGTCCCGTTCGGGGAGCACCCAGGTAGTAGATGATGTCGCCTTCCTCTTTGAACAGTGGATTCATAAGATGATTGTCGACATCTTCAATGAGGCCCAGCATCCCGATGACGGGAGTTGGGAAGATGGCTGCTTTGGGGTTTTCGTTGTAAAAACTCACGTTCCCACCTGTGACCGGAGTGCCGAGGATTCGGCAAGCGTCCCCCATTCCGGCGAGAGCTTCTTTGAAGGTCCAGTATACGTCGGGTTTGTAAGGGTTGCCGAAGTTGAGGCAGTTTGTGATGGCCAAAGGCTTGGCACCGCTGCAAACGACGTTTCGTGCAGACTCGGCGACTGCGATCTGCCCGCCGCGCCGCGGGTTCAGATACACGTAGCGCCCATTGCAATCCGTTTTCATCGCCAGCGCCTTGCGCGTCCCCTTGATCCGAACCACCCCCGAATCTGAACCTCCGGGCCTCTGGACGGTGTTGGTGCGCACCATCGTGTCGTACTGCTCGAACACCCATCGCCGCGACGCGATGTTCGGCGACGCCAGCATCGCCAGCAGGGTCTGGCCGTGATCTTCTGGGTGGTGCAGCCCGCTTAGGTCTGCCTGCTGCACACCGTCCAGATAGCCCGGACGTTTCGCTTCGCGAACGTAGCGCGGCGCCCCCCCGCCGAGCACCAACGAGTCTGCTGGAATATCAGCCTTCACCTCTCCCTCTTTCCAGTAGGTCACCCGATCTCCCTCCACAACTTCACCAATCACCACGGCCTTCAGATCCCACTTTTCGTACACATCAATTACATCCTGCTCACGGCCCTTTTCAGCTACCACCAGCATCCGCTCCTGGCTTTCGCTAAGCAGCAATTCGTAGGCAGTCATTCCCTCCTCTCGCATCGGCACTTTATCCAAATCAATCCGCATTCCCTGTCCGCCCTTTGCCGTCATCTCCGAACTTGAACACGCAATCCCGGCGGCTCCCATATCCTGCATCCCTACCACTGCACCCGTTTTTAACACCTCGAGGCTTGCTTCGAGTAGCAGCTTCTCGGTAAACGGATCGCCAACCTGCACGCTGGGACGTTTCGACTCGCTCTCCTCACTGATCTCTTCGGAAGCAAAGGTTGCCCCATGAATCCCGTCGCGGCCTGTGCTCGCACCCACAATCAGCACCGGGTTCCCAATCCCTTTCGCAATGGCCGATACGGTCTCCCCCTTCCTCACAATCCCTACACTCATAGCATTCACCAAAGGGTTCCCCTCGTAGGCCTCATCAAAATAGACCTCACCTCCCACCACCGGAACTCCAAACGAGTTTCCATAATCGGCGATACCCCGCACCACTCCATCGAGTAGATACCGGACGCGTGGCTCCTTCATCGACCCGAAACGAAGCGAATTTAGTGAAGCGATTGGCCTTGCACCCATGGTAAAGATATCTCGATGGATTCCTCCCACACCCGTGGCAGCTCCCTGATACGGCTCTACAGCGGATGGATGGTTATGGCTTTCAATTTTGAACGCACAGGCGTATCCGTCCCCTATGTCCACGAGGCCTGCGTTCTCCTCCCCTGCGCCCACCAGCAACTGCGGCCCGGTGTTCGGCAACTTTTTGATCTCAAGAATGGAGTTTTTGTAAGAGCAGTGTTCGCTCCACATCACAGAGTAAACGCCTAGCTCGGTAAATGTGGGTATCCGGCCAAGGTACCCGCAGATCATGTCAAATTCTTCCGGGGTGAGTCCGTGCTCTTTGGCCAGGGCGAGGGTGACGACGGGTTCGTTCATAGTCTTGATGTTAATCAGGTTTCGGGAATTTCGGGGGCTTCGGGGGTTTCTACGTAAGTCCGGTGGTTCGGGGGGGTTCGATTTGCTCGCCGAAAATTCGGACTTACATAAAGTTCGACCAATCAATCTGGTTTTTTCGGGTTGATGGAATAGCCATCTGGGCTGGGACACACGAAATCATTGTATTCTGTGCGACGAGTCGTCCAAGCAACCAAGCCGTCTAGCCACCAAACCGACAAGTCGTCCAGGCAACCAAGCCTTCTAGCCATCAAGCCGACAAGTTGACTTGCCACCAACCACTCTAGCTACCAAGTAGACAAACCGCCAAAAGATAAGCGAAAAAGATTACAATTTTCGAATGCTGGCTTTCATTTCGATGGATGTGCCTTGCAGAGTTTTATTGACCGGGCACTTGTGAGAAATCTGAAGCATTCGGTCCAACTGAGATTCATCGAGATCCCCCTTGATCAAAATCTCTTTCTCAATTCGGTCGATTTTTTGAGTAGAAGCTCCCGACACTCCCGATTCTCTTGACGCTTCGGACTCATCGGATCTTTCCGAAGGGATGGCTTTTTCGTGGGTCATCTCCACATAGATATCTTCGACCGGCCATTTTTTTCGGTCGGCGTACATTTTGAGGGTAATCGCCGTACAGGCTCCAAGAGACATCAACAAATAATCATACGGATCGGGACCTGTGTCCATCCCTGCCTGATCGAGCGGCTCATCGGCGAGCAGTTCATGCCTTCCCGCTGTCATTACGGTTTTGTAGTTCTGTGTCGCGTGATGAATATGAACAACTTTTTTTCCCTGTACTGATGCCATAAGAACTGCTTCTTCCGTTGTACTAAATCCTGTTCTAGTTATACTGTTCTGTTTATACTGTGTAGATGCCTAAATGTTGTTAAAAATGGTTCCGGTCATGCTGACTCCTGAATTAGATCCAAACGTAACTGAGGCTACCTGTTACTCTGTCTCAGGAACAGAGTGGCTTTCAAGGATCATACTCGTCACTTTTTCATCATTCATGAACGTGTCGGTTTGATAGGCCATCATCACGCCGGCTGCTTCACGCCAGTCGCTAAGTTCATTTTTCATGGTAATCTGCCCGCCAGCCTCCGGGCTAAACTCGCTGTAAGAGATCACTGCCGGCAAACTGGTTTCCGGGTCCAACCAGATATTCATGGTGAGATCGCCCTCAACGGTTAAACGAACTAGCTCCCTCCCGTTGTACTCCTCCATCCCTGTGTAGTTTACGCTCAATTCCGCCAGGTTCGAGGCGATGTAAAGGGGATCGCGTTTGATCTCTTTGATGGTCTGCTCGGCTTGCGCGGGTTGCATCGGCATGGTGTTTGCCCCCATGATCATCTGTCCGCCATTGGGTCCGATCTCCATGGTGACGGATCCCATAGGAGACTGTACATCCGCTCTGAGGCTCAATTCCATGTAGTTGATGGTTTGTTTCATGCCGATCGACATCTCCCCTTGAGGTGTCTGGATCATCTGACTGCCTTCAGTAACAACCGCCCCGCTCAGTCCACCACCTGGAAAGATCGCCGAGGCCATTTTTCCAGCCCACTCCATTCCAGCTTCCGGGTCTCCGGCCCTGTCTGCATCATCACTTTCGTTTTTTTCTCCCGGCATGGGGATGCTGATATCAATCTCATTCACTTCACCATACTTGGTAAGTTGGTCACCAAGCTCGGATGCGTTCCCCACAACGAGGATCTGCAAGGCATCAGGGCGAAGATAGGCCTTTGCTACCTCCATAATGTCCTCGGCTGTGACCTCTTTGATCTCCTCTACAAGTTTGTCAAAGGTGTCGGCCGGCAGTCCTGAATACGTATATGAGATTCGTTCGTTCAGAACTTTGGATCGGCTGTCGTACCGAAATACCAGGGAATTGAGAAACTGATCTTTCGTGAGCTGCAGCTCTTCCGCGGTAACCAGCTCGTTCTGTAGTCGTTCGATCTGCTGGATGATGGCATCGATCGCTTGTGAGGTGGACTGGCTTTGTGTCATTACTCCCGCAGTGAAGGTACCCGGATAAAAGTTCCCGCTACCGTAGGATCCGAACACACTGTATGCAAGGCCCATTTCGGTTCGAACTACGTTGAACAGCCGGCTAGAGAACCCTCCACTCAAAACCTGATTCATGACTTGCAACTTTGCATAATCCGGATTGTCTCGCATTCCCCCGATGTGTCCCATCAGTACATAGCTTTGGTTGACATCGGATTTATTGATGAAGTGAATTCCGGACTCAAATTCGTACGCCACTTCTGGTAGATCGATCTCGATTTTGTCTCCTTTGGGAATGCCGGAGAATGCATCTTTGAGCCATCGCTTCATTTCACGGGTTCGAAAATCGCCAATCACTCCTACCATCATGTTATTGCCAACAAAGGATGCTTCGTGAAGCGCAATCATATCCTCCCGGGTAATTGCCGCGATGGTTTCATACTCCTCAATACTGGAAAACACATTGTTCTTACCATAGATAAGTGAGCGGAACTCTCGCGATGCAATGCCACTCTGATCATCATTCCGTCTGGAAATGCCCGAGTTGGTTTGAGTTTTGACTAAGTCGATCTGATCTTGAGGGAAGACAGGGTTTTGAATCAGATCGATGAACACTTCGAGAAGCTCTGGAAAATCCTCTTTCAGAACATTCATTCGTGCACTGCCGGAGGTAAATCCGATTCCTGTACTCATGCTGGCAGCCTTGTTTTCCAGCAATTCATTGAGTACATCTTTGGGATAGTTTGCACTGCCACCACTTCGCATTACCTGTCCTGTCATGGAGGCAAGGCCAGTTTTTTCGACGGGTTCCAGGAAGGATCCGGTTCGAACGATAACACTAAGGTCGATAAGCGGGAGTTCCCGGTCTTCCATCAGGTAGAACGTGATCCCGTTGTCCAGCATAAATTGCTCCACTTCCGGGACGGTAAAGCTATTGATTTCGGGATACTCTAGTTCGTTCCACGACTTTTGTGCAAATGCGGAGGACAAGGTAAGTCCTGCAATGAGTATAAGATGAAGTGAGATAAGCTGAATTCTGGTTTTCATAAGTGTATGGAAGTTGGGGTGACGAATAATTTGAGAACGGAATGGTTTTCGTGAATGGTTAGTCTGCATCAGCGACGGTGGTCTCTTCACTTTGTATCATTCCAACCGTACGATTTCTCTTGACTAGATACTGGTTTGCAACACGCTGCAGGTCTTCGAGAGTGACGGCTTCCAGTTTTTGGATGGATGTAAATGCATTTTTCCAGGATCCGGTTTGTGCATGATTTTGGGCAAATCCGAGTGCCAGACCAAAGTTGCTGTTGAGGCCTCGAATCTGATTGGCACGGGCATTGGTAAGTACACGGTCGAGCTCCTCTTGAGTAATGTCGCCGTCTTTTACCTTCTGGATCTCCTCCTCAATTGTGGCTTCAATATCCTCCATAGAGACTCCCTGGTTCGGAACTGCAAATGTTACAAAAAGGGACGGGTACCGCTCGCCCGGAAATCCATTGACTGCCTGGACGGCCAAAACCGATTGCTCCTCTTCCACCATGCGACGATAGAGGCGTGAGGTGCGACCATCGGATATGATGGAGCCAAGCAACTGCAACGGTGCATAGTCTTCGTGTCCCATTCCCACAGTATGATAACCAGCGATAAAGATCGGCTGTGACTGCTCGCGGATGATGAATCGTCTTTCTCCACGCTGAGCAGGTTCCTTCACAAAGAGTTTGGGTGGTTCAGGCCCCTTGGGAATGGATCCGAAGTAGATATCGGCTAGCTCGCGCATTTCGTCCGGATCCACATCTCCGGCGATCGCAATGGTAAGATTGGACGGGCTGTAAAAGGTTTTGAAGAAGCGCTCTGTATCCTGAATGGTGGTTGCTTCGATGTCTGAGGGCCATCCTACTACCGGGTTTCCATAGGGATGAGCTGAGTAAGCAACCGCCACGAATTCTTCTAGCAACCGGCCAAACGGATTAGAGTCGGTGCGCATGCGTCTCTCTTCGTAGATTACATCTTTTTCCTCGTAAAATTCCCGGAATACAGGGTTGCGGAACCGGTCGCTTTCCAGGCTAAACCATAATTCCGCACGATTTTCGGGGAGGCTATAGAAATATCCAGTGGCATCGGAACTGGTAAATGCGTTAAGTCCTGAGCCTCCGTTTTGCTCGATAATCTGGGTAAATTCGTTGCTAACCACATATTGTTTGGCCTCGGCCTGATAGGAATTGAACTGATTCCAATACTCTTCCAGCAGGTTTTGATCAGGGTTGGGTTTGTAACTCTCTTCCAGCCATAACCGGTAGTATTCATCCTGCTTCTCGATGGCTGCAATCTCTTTTTCGTAATCGGTAGTTCCAATGGTTTTTGTGCCTTTGAAAACCATATGTTCGAAGATATGAGAGATTCCAGAGTTGCCCATCGGTTCATCGACACCACCAACATTGGCAAAGGTAACAAAGGAAACAACGGGCGCAACAGGTCTCTCGATGATGATGAAGTGGAGACCATTGTCGAGAGTGAATTCTGTGACTTTTTCTTCAAAGGTTTCGAGGTTCTGTGCCGTAGCGATGTGTGCCGGGCGAAAGAGGAATACCATCAAGCCGACAAGAAATAGATACTTTTTCATAATTAACTCGTGTTTAGTGTTGGAGATTCGATCTAGGAATTTTTGTGTTATCTGTGTTTTTCTGGTACTGTATCCGAATAATCCGGGTATTTAGTATTCGGTATTGGGGGTCTCTGTATTCGGAGGTCTCTTGATCCCTCATTAATTGTGTAGATTTCGGTTGGTAAATTACAAGGTTGTAGGAATTGTGTTATTCAGGAATTGCGGCGTTCAGGCGCGGGTTTTTTCAAAGAGTTTATCGCTAGGGCGTATGGTAATGACCGGTTTGGTGACATGGAGAGCGACTTTTTCGGCCGTGGATCCAAGGAAAAAATGTGCAAGGCCACTGTGGCCGTGGGTTGCCGTGAGCAGGAGGTCTGCGTGTTGATTGACGTAGGCTTCGAGTTCCACGTGTGCGGTAATTCCTTTTTCGATGACGGTATGCAAATCGCGTTTTTCCGTGGTCCGGCCGTCCGTGATGGAGATCTGGTCTTCGCCGGTGACACCGGTGCGATGGATTTCGATGGATTCGATGCGCTGCTCTTCCAGGAAGGTTTGCAACTCGTGGATGAGGAATTCGTAGGTGCTTGCCTGCTCGTCTTTATGGTTGAATTTGGGGGTTACTTTATGGTTTCCGTAGAGTTCGATGACATGGTAGAGGGTAATGGAAGCCTCGAAGACCTGAGCCAGAGCGACTGCCATAGGAAAGGCGCTGAGGGAACGTTGAGAGCCGTCAGTAGAAACTACAATGTTGGAGATGCTTTGGGCATCTACCCGACTATTGGTGGAAAAAACGGGTACGGAGGACTTTCGGATGACCCGCTCGGTGACGCTACCACGTGTGAGGGCAGTTCCGTGCGAGCCTCTGGCTCCCATCACAATGAGATCATAGCCATTCTCTTTGGCATAGGTGGTAATAGCGGCAGCTACTTTTCGATCGGTACGTACATCGACCTTCCCGCGGCTATCCTCAGCGATGTAATCCTCCATGAACTGTTCCATTTTGTGTCTGGAGTCGCGGAAGATGTGCGGGAAGAGGTCGCGATCCATGTCGATCGGTACACCCATTTTTTTCATGCTTTCACTGAGGTAGGTCAGGGTCGGCACGATATGCAGAAAGTCGATTTTTCCCCCAAAGATGGAGCTAATTTGTTGCGCCGCGGCGTATGCTCGTTCAGCTCCTTCCGAGAAATCGGTGGGTACCAAAATTTTATTGAATCGAATCATGACGTGTTCTCTTTTTGATATGCCTTTTGGGTCCGTTTTTATTGATTAGCCCATTCTCTTAATCTACTCAAGATGAGGCAATATCCCAAGCAGGAATCTGCACTTCTCTTCGTCCGTTTACACGTTGCGTCGGAGGTATGCAATGAGGAAAATCAATCCGAGACCGGCTCCCATTCCCATTATTCCATCCCAAAATGTACTCCCAAGTTTGGAGGGTGCAGGTGGAAGCGGTGTGGAGGAGATCAGTTTCCGTGAAACGGTTTCTACTTCGAAAATTTTTAGTTCATCGAAGCTGGCACTCGGGTTTACAATGCGGCCAATGCGTTGATATTCCGGGGTCGAGGGTATGTTTTGGCCGGTGG
>PZPG01000001.1:30509-32975 GCA_003045995.1 Bacteroidota bacterium | reverse complement strand
GGCGCTGGGTTTCTCGGCCAGGAGAGCCTGAACAATGGGATCAGAATATGGAAGAACCTGGGTTTCCCGGACGGTTTCCTTGAATTCGCGCTCCTGAAATGGCCAGATCACGTACAACGAGCCAATCAGGAACCCGATCAAAACAAGCATCGTTGTGGTGTAGTTACGTTGGAGGAGCCATGAGATGAATCGTGTAAATAGTGCCAGGCCCGTGAGTGCGCCAAGGGCGAAGGGTGTGAGATTGAGGATCGCTTCGACGGTTTCGACGGAGCCCAGGTTTCCAAGTTGCTGTAGGATGTAGTCGTATTTGTTAAGGATGAGTAACAGGTAAGATCCGGAGATTCCGGGCAGGATCATGGCACAGATGGCAATGGCACCGCTCAAAAAGACAAAGGCAGGTGATTCGGAGGTTTCGGTGGGAACGAGGGTAACAATCCAGAAACCAATGGCGGCTCCAATGAGGAGCGGTAAAAAGTGTACGGGCTTCCATGCTGGCGGTGCCGCATCCTGTACGAGGAGCACAATGGATCCCACGATCAACCCGAAAAAAAGACCATATACGATTTCGGGATGGGTGAACATGTAGACTTGAAGGGGGACAATGCGGGTGAAGAAAATGATGGCGGTGCCGATTCCTGTGAAAAGGAGGAGGAGGAATTTCCAGTGAAGAATGGAAAAGATGCTTGCGATGCGAAATCGAAGAAGATGGCCGAGAAGTTGGGTGTTAACACTTTTGATAGCGTCGATGAGTCGTTCGTAAATGCCGGTGATGAGGGCCATGGTACCACCGCTAACGCCCGGGACGATGTCTGCAGATCCCATTAGGAAGCCTTTGGCGATGAGTTTGGGGGCTTCTGACCAGCGTGTTTTTTCTAAGCTAGCTGGGCTTGCGGGCGTTCTGGGTGCTTCGAGTTTTCCGGGCGTTCCAGGTGTTCCGGGCGTTCCAGGTGTTCCGGGCTTGTCGGCAGCGCTAGATTGTTCCATAGGATCTGTTTGATGGCCTTGAGGGAATGACGATGTATGAACTCAGTGTTTTTGAGAGGATTGATTCGGAAATGATTGCCTTTGTAATCATTGGAAAAGGTAGGTAAATGTCCCTTGCAGGTGCAACCGGATTGTGTGAGTTTACTTTTCTACGATGTCATTGTTGTGCGATGAGATCGCTTTTCGGAAGGCGAAGATGGCGACTAGGCTACAGAAAATCATGACTGTGAAGACAGCTTTACCGGATGCATGGGGTCCGGAGTATACTGTGTCCATCAAAAATCCTGCTGTGGGTGGACCGATGGCAAAGCCTGCAATGCTGATAACGAACAGGTAGAGGCCTCCCGTGAGTGCCCGCTGACCTTTTTTAACATAGGATTGGATGATTGCCGCCGCTGTTCCGTTGTAGGAGGAGGATATGAGGAGTCCAGTGCCCATGCCGGTGAGCGCAAGGGTTGGGTTGGATGTGAAGAAGCCGACTGCGTAGAACGGGAGTCCGCCGAGTGCAGCAATGATGCCAGAGTAGTATCGATGGGCCGGGTTTTTTGATGCCAGTTTGTCAGCGAATTTCCCCGAGAGGAATACGGTGGCGGAGATCATAAGAATGAACCATCCGATGAGTCGAACATCTGGAGGATGAACGGATGTACTGGCGGAAATACCTGTGGAGGCACTGGTGGAAGCAACGGTGGCGGCTTCTGTGATGGATTCGGCGGAGGCAGGGAGGGTGAATGGATCTGTGAGGAGAATTCCGGCGAAGGCGAGTACGGTGTATCCTGTGCAGGCGAGTGCAGCGAATCCTGTGAGGTGCCAGCGGACGCTGGGGATGAGGATGATTCGGCGGATTTCAGTGGCTACAGAGACTCCGGATCCGGGGTAGTGTTTTGAGCGGATGGTGGGCTCGCGCAGGAAAAGGAGCAGGACGGGTACGAATAGCAATCCCATCAACCCGGACCCTTTAAATGCTTCTCTCCAGCCAGTGGTTTGGGTAATTTCACCGCCAATAAGGAATGAGAGCCCAACACCGATGAAAATGCCGGCGGCATAGACAGAAAAGGCGGTGGCGCGTTTTTTTGGGGGGGCGTAGTCGGCAAGAAAGGAGTAGACGGCGGGACTGAGCATGGCCTGGCTGAGTCCCAACAGGATGCGGAGAAGGATGAGCACAGTGAAGGTGGCGGCAAATCCCGTGAGGATGGTGGCGGTACTCCAGATAGTGAGGCCTAGGAGGATCATGCGTTTTCGGGAGGTACGATCGGCGAGGCGCCCCATGGGAATTCCGGCAACGGCGTAGAAGATGGAGAAAAATGTGCCGTAGAGGAGGCCAATCTGGAGGTTGGTGAGTTGGAACGCTTCACGCAGGTCTACAGCGGTTACAGAAACGAGCTGGCGAGTGAAGAAGCTGTGGATGTAGGCGAGCATTAAGAGGATCAGGACTCCGTATCGGAGGGTGTTCCAGGACTTGTGGATGTTCTGCTGGTTATG
>PZPG01000001.1:18229-30430 GCA_003045995.1 Bacteroidota bacterium | reverse complement strand
TCCTGTTGCTCAGGACTCTCCCGTTGCTCAAACTTCTGCAAATTCCGCCTCTTTGTAGACGCCCCGGCTGAGTTTTTCGGAGATGGTTTCGAAGGCATGGAGGGTTTGTTCGATGTCATCCATCGTATGTACAGCCGTTGGGATGAGGCGGAGCAGAATCATACCTTTGGGAATCACCGGATAGATTACGATAGAGCAGAAAATCTTGTATTGCTCGCGCAGGTCGCGAACCAGATGGGTAGCCTCTTCGACGGATCCGTGCATGTATACCGGTGTGACGCAGCTGTTGGTCGCTCCAATGTTAAGACCTCGCTCTTTGAGACCCGACTGCAGGGCACGTACATTTTTCCAGAGGTTCTCTTTCAGTTCAGGACGTGTTTTCAGGAGTTCGAGTCGTTTGAGGTTGCCAATTACGATTGGTAGGGGGAGAGATTTGGCGAACATCTGTGAACGCATGTTATACTGCAGGAACTGGATGACATCTTTTTCGCCGGCAAGGAATGCTCCGATACTGGCCATGGATTTGGCAAACGTGGAGAAATAGACATCGATTTCGTCCTGTATACCCTGCTCTTCGCCCGCGCCTGCACCGGTGACTCCAAGAGTGCCGAACCCGTGTGCATCATCCACCAGAAGGCGGAAGGCGTATTTTTGCTTGAGAGCCACGATCTCTTTTAGTTTCCCCTGGTCGCCGCGCATGCCAAATACACCTTCGGAAATAACCAGAATGCCGCCGCCTGTTTTTGCGGTTAGTTTTTCAGCGCGGATGAGATTTCTCTCCAGGCTTTCGATGTCGTTGTGGTCAAAAGCGAACCGTTTTCCCATGTGGAGTCGAACGCCATCGACGATGCATGCGTGACTTTCGGAGTCATAAACGATTACATCGTGACGGTTCACCAGCGCTTCCACCGCAGACATAATCCCCTGATAACCAAAGTTCACCACATAGGCGCTTTCCTTACCAACGAATTCAGCAAGCTGGCGCTCTAATTCCGTGTGCCAGGCGGTTTGTCCCGACATCATCCTTGCACCCATTGGGTAGGCCATACCCCATTCACCCGCAGCATCTTTGTCGATCTGCCGTACCTCTGGGTGTTCGGCAAGCCCGAGATAGTTGTTCACACTCCATACAATCATTTCCTGGCCGCGAAAGCGCATTCGATTACCAAGCGGGCCTTCGAGTTCCGGGAAAATAAAATATCCCTCGGCTTTGTCTGCGTATTTTCCAAGAGGGCCACGATCGGTGCGAAATTTGTTGAAAATGTCCATAGAACTTGTTGGATTGATGGGTTACTGTAAATGTAGGTTGATGGATGAATGAGTTGATGGATGAATGGGTTGATGGAAGTCTGAGTCCTGATACCCTGAAGTTCTGGGGTTGCTGTGTTCTGTTGATTACCCTGGTGAACGAATTTCGCTGGGTTTAGCCGGTGCTTTCGGTAACTCTGTCTCATCTGCGCCAAAATGATCCAAAGAATCTTCCTGGGTGTCCGAGGAAAGGTAGCCCATTTTTAGAAGCCATTTTGGGTCGTAGATTTTGCTCAAATACCGGCTCCCATGATCCGGAAACAATACTACGATAAAATCGTCCGGCCTGATTTCGGCACGGATTTTCCATAGTGCAGCCATAACCGCACCGCTGGAATAGCCGGCCATGATGCCCTCTGTCTTGGCAAGATAACGTGCTGCAATGGAACTGGACCGGTCCGAAACTGAAATAAAGCGATCAATGGTGTCGAAGTTGACATTGGCAGGGATAATGTTCTTCCCTACTCCCTCGAGGGAAGAGGAGTCAGTAGGTGGAACAAACACCCCTTTTTCATGGTAAGTCTTTAAGGCCGAAGCCTCGGAGTCAACTGCAATGATCTGTACCTGCTCACTCCGTTCTTTTAGGAATTTTCCCGCTCCTGAGATGGTGCCACCTGTACTTGCTGTAGCGACAAAATGGGTGAGTCTACCCTCCGACTGCTCCCATATTTCCGGACCGGTAGTCAAATAGTGTGCCTCGGAGTTTCCCTTGTCGAAATTTTGGTTTAAGTAGTACGAGCCGGGCAGGGTTTCGGCCAGTTCTTTTGCTTTGCTATAGTAGGAGTCCGGATGGTCACCAGGCACTTTGGCAGGGCATTTGACAACCGTGGCTCCCAACGCTCTCATCATCTTAATTTTGTCGGAGGACGCGGAATCTTTGACGGTTAAAATACAGTCGTAGCCTTTCATCGCACTTATCATTGCAACGCTGAACCCGGTATTGCCGGATGTAGCTTCGATGATTGTACTTCCCGGGGTGAGTTTTCCATCCATTTCAGCCCGGTTGATCATGTGATACACGATTCGGTCTTTTACCGACTGCCCCGGATTGAAAGCTTCCATTTTGGCATACACTTTTGCTCCGGCTAACTGACTCATTTTTCTGAGCCGAACCATGGGGGTTTTCCCAATCAGGTCTAATATTGAATCATACCGATTCAAATGTTTCATAGTTCCTCCCTTTTAAACAGAGCTGCAAATGCCAGATCTGTATCCATACTTTGCCTACACGTCAGGTCTTCCCGTTTGTACATGCTCCTTTCTTCTATTACAGGCGCAAAGGTAAAAAAAATTTACTGCCGACATAAATTTTTGTCGACTTTGCGATAGAAATTATAAATATTCTGAAAACAAAGAAACTTACACAAATCCGAGTCGTCAGAGAAATGAGAAGTTGATCAAGTTGTACCGTATAAGATTTACATCAAACTGAAACTCAAAAATCAAGCTATTATGAAATCTAGATCATTGATAGGCAATATAATACTGTTATCGGTTTTCATGGGAAGTCTGGTGTTCCATGGTTGTTCCGATGTAACCAATACCACCAAGGAGGAACTGACCGAGGAGGAGGTGTTGGTATTGGAGGGTGTGCTAGGTAATGCACTTTCTGAAGAAGATGAGGGACTTCTGTCCGGCATGATGGATATGACAGGACGCTTTGGAACAAATGGTCTAAACCACAGATATCGTCGTTCTGGTGCATTTGAAGGATCCCCCTTTGGAGATTTTACACGTGAATACGACCCTGAGACAGGGATTCACAGCATTTCATTTACGCGTGACGTCGACCGACCACAATGGAGCGTTTCACTCTCTGCGTTGATGGAGTATCAGTTTACCGATCCGGATGGAGCGTTTCTTGAATTCCCGTATGCTGATTCTACGTTCATTCAAACCATTCAATTTAACGGTACCCGAACAGGTCAAACCGAGCGCCCCAACCGAAGTTCCTCTTTCGAACGAGTCGCAAACTGGACGTTGTCGGACATACAGTCCGTTGATGGCGTAATGACGCTGGAGGGAAGCCAAACCGGGACAGGGTCAATGATGGTTTCAAGGCCAGCAGGTGGTGAATTCTCTCGGGAATATACCACACAACTGGATCTTGTTGATGTAACACTTCAAGAGGCAACGGAGGATGAGGACCGGCTTCCATACCTTGTATCCGGTGTGATTGAATACCAGACGACGATTACGAAAACAGTAAATGGGGAAGAGACGGTAAATGAATATAGCGGAACCATAGAGTTATCCGAAAACGGCGAGGCATTGGTTCGGTTTTTTGGGCTGAAGCGAACACTTCGACTCAACCTGGCTAACGGAAGCAGAGTTGATTCAGGTAGCTGAGGTTAAGTTACTAAGGCCTGATTACTGGCGCCGAGTTGCTGAAGCAGGATTACAGGTGCCGGATTACAGGCACAATACCACTCTTCCATTAAGGCTGATCCTCTGCAGGGTCAGCCTATTTTTTTTCACCTGATTCGAACTCCCGCTCCATTCGATCGAGCACTTCTCCCATCCGAATCCAATCCCCCTGTTCCAGTGCGTCCTTCAAGTCTCTCCATAATGAACGGATCTGCTCAAACGAATCCTCCGTAACTCCAAAGGGTGGTTCCTCCGTCAAAATCTCCTCCGTCAAAATAATCTCCTGCGCTGCTTCCACAATGTCTTCCGGTAAACCCTCTCCAAAAAGATCATACAATGCTGCATCTAAGGTTGGCTGCATCGAAACCTGATCCCCAACAGCAACAATCACACGCTGCAATTGCGGAATGTCAACACCTTCGGCCAACAGAAATACCGGCTCCACATAAAGAAATGAGTTTTCCACCGGGATCACCATCAAATTACCCCGGATTACCCTGGATCCGCGTTGATCCCACAGAGCTAACTGCCGGGAGATCTCCGGATCCTGATCGATCTGAGCTTCAATCTGTGCCGGACCATAAATCAACCGATCTTTAGGAAGCTTGTAAACCAGTAGTTCTCCATACGATTCCGGATCTGATTTGGCCGTCATCCATGCGATCATGTTGTCGCGATTTTCCGGGGTTAGCGGGCTAATGAGCATAAATTCCAGGGTTTCGTCGCCAGGCAGGCGTGCCAAAACATAGTACGGTGCCATCGTGATCTGGCGTCCTCCATACTTCTCGTTTGGCCGTGCCCACAGATCCTCCTGATTGTAGAACACCTGTGGACGGGTCATATGATAGCGGTTGAAAATCTGCAATTGAATTTCAAAAAGATCCTGAGGATATCGAAAGTGACGGTTCATCCCTTCCGGCAGTGCCTCTACCGGCTGAAATAGGTCGGGAAAGATCGACTGATACACTCGCAAAACCGGATCTGCCTCATCTACCACATAGTAGTTTACTGACCCTTCATACGCATCTACCACCACCTTCACGGAATTTCGGATATAGTTAATGTTCCCGTAGGGCTGTGCATATGGAAAATTGGAGCTGGTGGTATACGCATCCTGAATCCAATAGAGTTTACCACCGGAGGTAACCAAATAGGGATCCCGGTCGAGTTTTAAAAACGGAGTAATTTTAGAGATCCGCTCCTGGACACTCCTCCAGATTTGCAAACGGCTTCCCTCCTGAATATAATCGGAGAGGAGGATATTAATGTCGCGCAGCTCGTACGCAAACAGGAGCCTTTTAAACAAACTGCTAATGTTGATACCTCCGCTGCCGGAGTAGTTGGTGTATACATTATCATCCCCAAATGGATAGTGAAGTTCCTGCACCCCGGTGTTTACAATATAGTACCCGTCACTGTTCTCTCCATAGTAGATCGCAGGGTTGGAGATCGAGAGATCACTGCTCTCATACACCGGTGGAATATCCTTAACGGAGAAGAGTGGCTCTCCCTGCCGGTCGGTCTGGGTTACCGGACTCATCACCACGCCGTATCCATGCGTATATTGCATGTGACGATTCACCCATGTGTCTGAACGACTTGGCAATTCACGCGCAATTTCCCGGGCCGCAAGCATCATCTGAACCACCTCCCCATCCACCATATAGCGGTCATTATCTACAGAATAAAACTCATAGTAGGAGCGAATCTCCTGTAACTGCTTGTAGGTTTGAATGAGCAGACGCGGATCCCAAAGTCGGATATTATCAATAGCATCCCGGTTTCGCTCAATACTGGCACGATCCAGCTCCTCATCGGCTTGATACTCTACCTCCTCTACATTGTCGAGCCCGTACGCAAGCAAAGTCATCTCGATATTGTGTTCCAGGTAGGGAGTTTCAAGCTCGAGTTCGTTCGGATCCACGTTGAAACTTTGAATTAGCTGCGGAAGTACCCCCTGTCCCACAATCACCAACAGCACCGTTGCGATTGCCGCGTAGGGTAGCAGTTTACCCAAGTTGACCCATCGGCTCACCAGCAGAATGACAGCCATCAAAAGTGTAAGTAGGATCAAAATCCAATATGAGGGTAGCAAAATAGTCATATCAGTATATCCAGCACCAAACACTAGCCCATCACTTTTGAACAACAATTCAAACCGGCTAAGCGCGTATCCGGCTGCAATCGACAGAAGCCAAAGTGCTGCATTGAGCTTCAGGTGGTTCATCGCCGGGCTTTGTCCCGAGATATCCTTGATGGAGGTAAACTGTAGCCTGCCCGAAAAAAGGTAGATCACCCCGGCCACCAGTAGCGACAAGAATGTGAGCGCCGTGAAGGAGGACTGAATGATGCTCCAAAATGGCAGCTGGAACATAAAAAATCCGATATCCCTCCCAAACACCGGATCTTGATCTCCATAAGGAACATTCCAGAGAAAGCGGAGTGTTTCATCCCACCGAATCGTAAACCCGATGGCGAACAGGCCCGCAATAACAAGTGCCGCAAGGGTAAAAAACTGTTTTACCCGTTTGAGCTGGTTCGGAGCCCCAAGATCCAGGTTCAACTGCTGAAACGGTGTTCCGGCCAGACTCAGGTGTGATAAGTTGGAAGCCACTGTTCGAAAGTTCGGGATCAGATAGAGTGCGGTAATGGCAAATGCAAATACAATCAAGGACAGTTGTGTCCCCTTCAGCACCCAGAATACCTGAGAGTAGCCAAGCTCGGACAACCATAATAGTTCAACGATCCATCCTGTGGAGACCGAGAGCAGGAAAAGAGGAATAAAGAGGATTAAAAAAAGTTTAATCAGTCGTTTTGGCATGATAAAATAGGTCAATAATACATGTGATCGATAATGATTGTACCCATCGAAAATACAAAGAGATCGGGTCAGGTGCTCTAAAGTTTCTCTCTTCCCCTATGTGATTGTTTTGATTGGATTACTCCGGGTTCGTGGAAAGTTCTTGCAGATGCTGGAGCATGTCGGCAACCATATCGTCCAGTGAATAGACAGGCGACCAGCCCCAATCTCTGCGGGCAACAGCGTCATCGATATAGGAAGGCCAGGTTTCAGCGATGTTCTGACGGGCATCCGGGCGATACATTACCTCAAACCCCGGTACCCGATTTGCGATTGCCGCGGCCAGTTGGGCCGGTGAAAAACTCATGGCTGTAAGATTGTAGCTTGTTCGAACAGAAATGTCTTCGGCGGGGGCATCCATCAGTTCAATGGCGGCGCGAACAGCATCGGGCATATACATCATTGGGAGTGTGGTGTTCTCTCTGAGAAAACAGGAGTAGATTTCACCTTTTACGGCACTGTGAAAAATTTCGACGGCGTAATCGGTGGTTCCACCACCGGGCAAGGTTTGATAACTGATGAGTCCCGGATAGCGCAAACTCCGTATGTCGACTCCATGTTTGTGTGTATAGTACGATGCCCACTGCTCTCCAGCCACTTTAGAGATTCCATAAACCGTGGTGGGGTTGGTTGGCGCAGACTGTAAGGTGACCGTAGCACGGGCGTCTGGCCCAAATACCGCGATCGAACTGGGCCAAAAGATCTGGCGAACGGATGTATGGGTCCGTGCCACCTCCAACACATTCAGCAGGCCGTTCATGTTGAGATCCCATGCGGCAAGGGCAGCTCCTTCGGCTTTTGCCGACAGGTAGGCTGCAAGATGGATGATCTCGTTTATCTTGTGCTCCTGAATTATTGCGGCAAGCTGTTCCCGGTTGCATACATCGAGTGGCAAAAATTCACCCTGCTGAAGGATCTGATTGGGAAGCGCAATATCGGTTGCGATGAGACGCTCCACCCGCGGGTGTTTCCGCAGTGCCATTGTGATTTCGGTGCCTAGCTGACCATTTGCACCCGTGATCAATACTCGTTTTTCCATGGTAGAATTTGTGGCAAAATGTTGTTATATCACCCCTAAAACCAACGTTTCCCCGGTACCAACTTCTCCCGAGACCTACTTCTCCCGAGACCTAGATGACCCCGAGTTCTCTTCCCACTTTAGTGAAGGCCGCGACTGCTCGTTCCAGATGCTCCTGCTTATGGCTGGCCGACAACTGTACGCGAATTCTAGCCTCCCCTTTTGGAACAACCGGGTAGTAAAAACCGATCACATAGATTCCCTCCGTCAGAAGCCGGTCTGCAAATTCCTGGGATACCCGTGCGTCGTACACCATCACCGGAACGATGGGATGCTCACCAGGCTTAATATCGAACCCTGCTTCTGTCATCTTCTCCCGAAAGTAGGTTGTGTTGGCTTCAAGACGATCACGAAGCTCCGTTGTTTCGCTAAGTAGTTCCAAAACACGGATCGATGCACCGGCAATGGAGGGCGCAAGCGTGTTGGAAAACAGATAGGGACGCGATCGCTGGCGCAGCATTTCAACGATCTCTTTTCGGGAGGATGTAAACCCACCGGATGCTCCTCCGAGCGCTTTACCGAGCGTACCGGTGATGATATCCACACGACCCATCACATTCCGGTACTCATGTACCCCCCGTCCTTTGGCACCGATGAACCCGGTGGAATGGCATTCGTCACTCATCACCATAGCATCATATTTCTCGGCGAGATCACAAATTTTGTCCAACTGTGCGATGGTGCCATCCATAGAAAATACGCCATCCGTTGCAATCATTTTAACCTCGGCCCCGGCATCGTCCGCCTCTTTCAGTCGCTCTTCAAGGTCTGCCATATCGTTGTGCCGGTAGACAAACCGCTTGGCCTTGCACAACCGCACTCCGTCGATAATGGATGCGTGGTTCAACTGATCGGAAATGATCGCATCCTCCCGGCCCAGCAGCGGTTCAAACACCCCCCCGTTGGCATCGAATGCTGCTGCATAGAGAATGGTGTCTTCGGTTCCAAGAAACTCGGAAAGCTTTTGCTCGAGCTCTTTATGGATGGTTTGCGTGCCACAAATGAACCGAACAGAGGACATTCCGTAGCCATATCGGTCGATGGTATCTTTCGCAGACTGAGTTACGTCGGGGTGCGATGAGAGGCCAAGGTAATTGTTGGCACAAAAATTGAGCACCTCCATCCCCTCTGTCGTTTGAATGATGGCTCCCTGCGGGGTGGTAATAACACGCTCCTCTTTATAGAGCCCGTCTTCTCGAATCTGCTGCAGCTCCTTTTGCAGTCGTTCTCTGAGTTTTGTGTACATCGTTGTTCGGGTTGATGGGATTGCCATCTGGGATGGCAGAATTTTATGGTAGACCATTACTATTGCAAACAAAAATACATAAAAAAACCCCGAACTGCATCATATGCAACCCGGGGTTTTTGAAGTTTTCCGCTGCAAGGGGATGATTACATCATGCCACCCATGCCGCCCATACCTGGCATTCCGCCACCCATGCCGCCTGGCATTCCACCACCGGCACCATCATCATCTTTGGATGGCTTGTCGACGATCACAGCTTCCGTTGTGAGCATCAGCCCGGCAACCGAGGCCGCGTTTTCGAGTGCGGTTCGGGTTACTTTGGTTGGGTCGATCACTCCAGCTTTGATCAGGTCCTCGTATACTTCGGTTCGAGCATTGTATCCGAAAGCGCCTTCGCCTTCGAGTACTTTTTGAACCACGATCGATCCTTCCACACCGGCATTGTTCGAGATCGCACGAAGCGGTGCTTCCAGAGCTCTGCGAACAATGTTGAATCCAACTTCCTGATCCTGATTGTCAGCTTTCAGACCGTCGAACACTTTCACAGTTCGGAGAAGAGCCACACCACCACCGGGAACAATTCCTTCCTCAACAGCAGCGCGGGTTGCATGAAGCGCATCTTCCACACGAGCTTTCTTCTCTTTCATTTCGACTTCTGAGGCAGCACCGATGTACAATACGGCTACACCGCCGGACAGCTTCGCAAGCCGCTCCTGCAGTTTTTCACGATCGTAGTCGGAGGTCGTCGTCTCGATCTGCGTTTTGATCTGATTGATTCGGGCTTTGATATCATCATTTTTGCCCTTGCCGCCCACGATCGTCGTGTTGTCTTTGTCGATGTTTACCCGGTCTGCAGTTCCCAGGAAATCCAGCGTCGCATTTTCCAGTTTGTAGCCACGCTCTTCGCTGATCACCGTACCACCGGTAAGGATTGCGATATCTTCGAGCATCGCTTTGCGACGATCGCCAAACCCAGGAGCTTTCACTGCTGCAATTTTGAGCGAGCCACGGAGCTTGTTCACTACCAACGTTGCCAGCGCTTCACCTTCTACATCTTCAGCGATGATCAGAAGCGGCTTGCTCGTCTGAATAACTTTCTCCAATACCGGAAGCAGGTCTTTCATCGCAGAGATCTTCTTGTCGAAAATCAGGATGAATGGATCTTCCATCTCGGTGGTCATGCTGTCGCTGTTGGTCACAAAGTATGGAGAAAGGTATCCGCGGTCGAACTGCATCCCCTCTACCGTTTCGAGGTAGGTCTCAGTTCCTTTGGCTTCCTCAACGGTAATAACTCCGTCTTTCCCAACTTTTTCCATGGCTTCTGCGATGCGTCCGCCGATCTCATCATCCCCATTGGCAGAGATGGTTCCAACCTGACGGATGCTGTCCAGACTATCACCTACCGGCTTGCTCTGGTTTTTCAGCTCGGCCACAACCGCTTCCACGGCCTTGTCAATTCCTCTTTTGAGCTCCATCGGGTTTGCGCCGGCAGTAACGTTTTTCATCCCGGTACGAATGATAGACTGTGCAAGCACTGTAGCAGTGGTTGTTCCGTCACCAGCATTGTCGCTGGTTTTGGATGCCACTTCACGCACCATCTGTGCGCCCATGTTTTCCACTTTGTCGGAAAGCTCAATCTCTTTGGCAACCGTAACACCATCTTTGGTAACCGTTGGAGATCCAAATGATTTTTCAATCACCACATTTCGGCCACGTGGCCCAAGTGTAACTTTAACTGCATCAGCAAGCTTATCCACACCTCGTTTCAGGGCATCTCTTGCTTCTGCATCATAATGAACTAATTTTGACATAATATCGAAGATTTAAGTTTTAGGATTCAACTGTAGGATTCAACGTTGATATGCGGATTAGGAGATCACTCCCAGAATGTCGGATTCTCTCATGATGAGGAAGTCCTCTCCGTCCAGTGAAACATCTGTTCCGGAATATTTTCCGTAGAGAATCACGTCTCCCTCTTTCACAGACATCTCGATTTTGTTGCCATTCTCCACTTTACCCGGGCCTGCAGCAACAACGGTCCCTCTCTGTGGTTTCTCTTTTGCAGTATCAGGAATGATGATTCCGGAACTGGTTGTCTCTTCGGCTTCCACCGGCTTCACCAGAACGCGGTCACTCAAAGGTTTGATATTTGCCATAGATTCAACTCCTTGGTTTGCGTTTGTAGTTTTGTTTGTAGTTATGGTTTTGAAAAGTGTTTGCCGGAGTCTGTCCGGCGTTTCCGCAAGCCCAATGTGCAACTACCGTACCAATTTTATCTGTATCCCCAACCTCCCCATTTTTGCTCTCAATTTGCCCTCTTTTGTCTCTCGATTTTTTTAATTCCACACATTTTCATCAACCTGCTACATTAAAGTATGCCAAGTTGTTCAAGAGTACCTGCCAACTTTTCATACATGGCAGGAGTCCAGTCCCCGGCCCGCTTGGAAAGGTCAAATCCCCGGGCTTCTAGGAGCGCAAAAAGATCGGGTTGATTGGAAAGATCAGGATGAGTGGAAGGCCCTGGTTGATTGGATAGACCGGGGTGACTGGACCCATCGGGGGGTGTAGATGAACTTGGATGAGTGGAAGGACCCAGATGAGTAGAAGAACCCAGATGAGTGACGGGCGGCAGGTCCTTCAGCGCATTACTGATTTTTTTACGGCGCTTATTAAATACCGTTCGCACAACGGCCTTCAAGCTCTCATCCCGACACTGCAAAGCCGGTCGATCAAACCGAAGCTGAATCACTGCGCTGTCCACCTTTGGCGGCGGGCTGAACACACCAGGCGGAACATCAAACAGATACGAAACCGATGCCATGAGTTGCAGCTGAACACTCAAAATCCCGTACTCTTTTGTACCAGGTTCCGAAACGATTCGTCTGGCAACCTCTTTCTGCATCATAACCGTGGCCGTCTCGAACAGATGGCGATACTCTAAAACCCTGAATAAAATCTGACTAGTCACATAATAGGGTAAGTTCCCAATGATGTGAATCGGTGCTTTCGCTTCGAGTTGCTCCAGCGGAAGCTTCAAAAAATCACTATGGAGTATCTCAAGTCCCGGATACTCCTCGCGTAGATGGTTCACCATCACCGAATCGATCTCAATCACCGTAAGGTTTGGGTAGCGTCCAATCAGTAATTTTGTCAGTGCTCCATCTCCCGGACCAATTTCGACCACCTTGTCTTCCGGTTTGGCAGGAACTGCATCCACAATTTTCCGGATCATGTTCGCGTCTCGCAAAAAGTGTTGCCCGAGGCTTCGTTTTTTTCGGGGTGATGGGGCCATATTCGGGCTCAAATGAGATTTGGGTTCAACTGAAATGGGGTCTCAACTGA
>PZPG01000001.1:13617-18224 GCA_003045995.1 Bacteroidota bacterium | reverse complement strand
GGTCTCAACTGAGGTGTGAGTTCAATGAAGATGTGGGTTCAACTGAGATTTGGGTTCAAGCGGGCGCAAGTAGTGTTCCAAGTACAAACTCATGCTTCGCATAGAGGTGGAAAATACATAAATTCAACGAGATGCGAATCGCCTGTCTATTCCGAAAAGGGCGAATGTGCATCCGCATCAACCCGAAAAAGAAAACAAAGGAATCCGAATCCGAGGGTACTATGCAACAGAATCCTTTTGGTACAGAGCAGATTGGTATACAGGCGCTGGAGAAGAGCCTGATTCGCACAAAGTCGAAGCGGCAGTTGCAGATTGGGGTGCCAAAAGAAACGGCGGCCGATGAGCACCGGATCGCGCTGACACCTTCGGGAGTGGCTTCGCTGACGGCCAATGGCCATACTGTGACGGTGGAACGGGACGCAGGGGTGCGTGCACAGTTTTCGGATGACCTGTATCTGGAGGCGGGAGCGTCCATTGCGGACTCGCCGGAGGAGGTTTTTCGGGATCATGATGTGATTGTGAAGGTAGGTCCTCCGGCACGGCAGGAGTGGGAGTGGATGGCACGGGATCAGACGCTTTTATCGGCGCTTCATCTGGGAAATGCAGAGCGGGATTTGATTGTCGCGCTGATGGAGAAAGGGGTGGCTGCAATTGGGTTTGAGTTTATTCGTGGGGCGGATGGGGAGTTTCCGATTGTTCGGATGATGCATGAGATTACCGGTTCTGTGGCAGTGCAGATTGCGAGTCACTATCTGGAGACGGACCGGGATGGGCAGGGATTGATGCTGGGGGGTGTCGCAGGGGTGCCGGGTGCGTCGGTTGTTATTTTGGGCGCCGGAGTGACAGGTGAGTTTGCGGCCCGGGCGGCGATGGCACATGGTGCTCGGGTGACGGTGATCGACAATGACCTTGCAGCGTTGCGGAGGATTGAGAATGCTTTGGGGCGGCAGATCATTACGGCGACAGCGAATGCGCACTACCTGGTAAGGGCGGTGCAACGGGCGGATGTTGTGATTGGCTCGGCGATGGTGGAGGGAGAGCGAGCGTCTGTATGGATGACGGAGGAGATGGTAGAGATGATGCGGCCTGGCGGGGTGATTGTGGATACGGTGATTGATCAGGGCGGATGTGTGGAAACGAGCCGACCTACGACGCATTCGGATCCGGTGTATCGGGTGCATGATGTGATTCACTATTGTGTACCGAATATTCCGTCGAAGGTGGCACAGACGGCTACGATTGCGCTGAGCAATGTGCTGATTCCCTATGTGCTAAAACTGGGGGATTCCGGATCGGTGCGTGATTGTCTATGGACGCATGAGGCGCTGCGCAGGGGGACGTATGTGTATCACAAGCACCTGACCAAGAAGACACTGGCAGAGCATTTTGGGATGAGTTACCGGGATGTGGAATTGCTGATTGCCTCGCAGATTTGAGAGGGGTTGGCGCCGGTTGCCGGGGGTGCTGCCTAGGTTAGGCTGGATCAGGTCAGGTTAGCGGATACGCTCCAGCAACCGCCCCAGAAATTTGTTGCCATACACACGCTGGATGTGATCCATGTCTGCAAGTACCACCAGCTCTTTTTTGCTTCGGGAAAACGCCACATTTAGCAGGCGAGGCACACTCATACCATTCTTTTGCTCGTCAAGCGGCCGTACGGAATAGTGTCGTTTTTGTCCGGAGGATGTTTGCTCTCCGGTCATCACTGTGTCGAACAAAATATAATCTTTCTCTCGCCCCTGGAATGTATGAATCGTTCCCACTTCAACCGATCGCATCCCCTCTTTCCACAACCGGTCCCGCAGATCGTACACTACACCCCGAAATGGCACAATGATGCCGATCTGTGAAGCATGCACTCCCCTGGCGAGCAGTTTTTCGATCAGTTTAATGAGGATGGTTTGATGAGTTTCGTTGACGGGCAGAAATCCTTTATAGTCGGTGCGCTTGGTGAGCATGGGTTGATAGCGGGATGTGTCTACCAGGTGGTAAGCCAGGTCGAGGTTTTTTGAATGATGTTCCCCGGCCGCAATCTGCTCAGCACCAGGCTGCCGTATCGAAGCAGTTTTCAGCCGTCCCTCATAAAAAACCGTGCTAATCACATCCGCCAACGAACCATCGAGACGATACTGCGTATCGAAAAACGACGTAAACTCCGGGTTGCGATCGTGCCATGCGAACAGTTCCGAGGTGTTTGATGCCCCGGACACGTGGGTAAAAATCTCCCGCTCAAGAAAATCCCGGGAGTCTTCATGGTCTGTAACTGCAATCGGCGGTAACTGCATAGGGTCACCCACCACAACCATATGATGCTCTGCATGGGAGGCTAAAACCATCAAATAGGGAAGATTTGCCATGGAACCTTCATCCACTACCACCGCATCAAACGAAAGATCCTGAAAAAGATCCGATGTACAGACCTTTGCCAGTGTCGTTGCTACAAGCATCCTTTTTTTAAGCTGCGACCGTTCATTCACACGCCCCGCCTGTTCGAGCCGCTCCCTAAGCACATCCTGACCGCCCAGATCCCGAATCCGCTGATCAACCAGCGTCAGTTCCGCCTCCAACTTCCCCGGAATCTTCTTTCCGCCAAGAAGTAGCTCCTCCACCTTTTTCATTAACTGGTTTCGCCTCTCCAGCAGATCAACACCCTCCCCTGCCCGGGCCCGTTTCTGTTCTGCAACCTTCTCCATTTGCCGGTCAAACAGGAAGGGAACCAATCCGGGATCGTCCAGAGCCGCGTCCCCAAACCTACAAATCCGCTCCTCCTCCATCATCGCACTTAGCGCAAAAAGTGCATCCCGAACACTCAAAAGCCCGACATCCACCGCCCGATTCGTATTGGATGCAAACAACACTTTCTTCCCGCGCAGCAGGTAATTCGCAATAATGTATCCCAGCGTAGCCGTTTTTCCCGTCCCGGGTGGGCCCCAAATAAAGAGTGCGGACGTATCCATGGCCTTTCGGATCGCTTCCCGTTGTGCCGGATTCCGTCGTCCGTCGTGGTAAATCCGCCGGCCTTGTGCATCTCTCACTGTTTCTTCGACTGCGGAGTCCCGGTTTTGCTGGTTTTTTTTTATGTCACGGGTTGATGGGGTCCGCTTTGCATCCGCATCAAACAACATTTCCAGGCGGGAATGAAGGCCTGGCGTTTCCAAAATTTGCTCCAACCGCTCCCGATTCCTGCGTAGAACAAAATCATTCTCCCACTCGAGATCCACTTCACCAATCTCCGCTCCTAAATTTTCCGGAAACCGCAGAACGAGCTGCTGTTTCTCGTACGATACAGGTTGCGCGGTGTAGACCTTGTTCTCAACCGTTGCTTTGATCTCTTCTGCATGCCTTATCGACATATTTTTGGTTTCGAACAGGTAATCCGTTGCTTTGTCGGATGTGGTCTTTTTTTGACGTTTCCCCTGGAAAAGCCGGTCTTGCGAGGGTCGCTCCAATACCGTCTGAATCTCATGGTCGAGCGCTTCGAGTGCTTCGAGAATTTGATCGGTTATTTCGGAGGAGGAATGCATAGGGTTTTGGCTGGCAATTCGGTAACTATTGATCCCACAATTCGGATCGGATGATCATCGCACTTTTGTCGGAAAGGATATAACGGAGGCGGATCCTGTTTGCTTCGGGAATTTTTTGTTCGACCAGTCGGGCACAACCTGGCGTGTAGATAATGAGATCGGTGTTTCGTACAAAGAGAGGCAGGGATTTCCCATACACGGAGCCGGCAACAAAGGATCCGCCAAAATTGACTGCGGTTTTTAGCTGATCGATGATGACTGGGATGGAAGCCTCTTCGGAAGTGATTAACCCGATGGAATCGATGGAGGCCCGGTCGATGATAGACAGCAGAATGTCTGGATCGTGGTAAAATACGACAGGCAAGATGCGAGTGGTATCGGACTGTGTACGAAAGGGTTCGATGAGCCGGATCGGGACAAAGAGGGCATCATTCAACAGGGCTTTTTCCATATCGGAAATAGCGGTTTGGGAGGTCCGGATCCCAACTTGTTCAAAGATCGCCTCCGACAAAAGTCCTGCCATTTCGACGGTTTCACCGATTGCACTAACAGACTGGATGCGCTCGGGCATCTCGAAAAATCCAAACTGCTCTTCGAATAGTGACTCAATCTCGTTTTCATCGAGCCCAAACCCGACGAGCTCTTCAAATAGTTGCTGCATCTTTTCCGCACCGATCTCCAACCGCTCTGATTTGTCCAGATTGGGGGAGGATGCGATCACCACAAATCCGCGCCCCTGCTCCGACTGGATGAGACCCTCACTCTGGAGTTGCAAATACGCTTTTCGGACCGTGTGAAAGCTAACTTCCAGCTGTCTTCCAAGATCCCGGGTGCCCGGAAGTACCTCTCCCACCTGAAACTGCTTCGTAGAGATCATCAGCCGGATCCGTCCGGCAATATGTTTGGCAGAATTTTTCATGACAGGAAGGTACGAGTTCTGCAAACAAGTTATGAACCTGGGGGGGGACGCCTCGGATCTGCAAAGATGGCGCGCCCATGGAGATTGCGCATCCGTGAAGATTTCGCATCCATGGAGATTGTACATCCGTGAAGATTGCGGATCTGTGAAGATTACGGATCTGT
>PZPG01000001.1:10568-13596 GCA_003045995.1 Bacteroidota bacterium | reverse complement strand
AGACTGAAGATCTCCGAGAGTAAGAATCCTGCTGGATGTGTGATGGACATCTGCGAGGAGCATTTGGAAAGCAGGTGGGAAGCAGGCTGATCTTCTCTTGATGTTATTTTCAGATCAGCCCACTATCCCTGCTTGCTTCAGAGGATCCTCTTAAAAGACGGCTTCTGCGATCTTTTCACTTTCTGCGCCGGGAATCTCTTCATCACGGATTGCATTCCGATTGTACTCCTCGAGTGTAAATTCGTCGACTGTTACTGCATCGTAGCGTGCTGCTTCTGCCAGGCGGATCCGGTCTGCCTCTTCCGGAGTGATCATTTGTTTCTCCAAAGCAGGCTCCAGCTGGTGGAGTACAGGAGCACGTTTCAGCTCTCCTGTTTTCGTCGCTTTATACAGTTTTTTGTAGACTGGCTCTGCGTGTGTGATCGCAGAAAGTGCATATTCCAATTTACCAAGCCCTTCGGAGCGGTCATCCGTTAGGAAGATTCCATGAGTCATATGATTGCGCTGCTCTCCGGGCGTCTGCATCATTTTCGCAACCTGATGACCTAGTTTGTCAGATGGTTTTTTTCCAATACGATTCATGCGGGACCAAAGCGCAACCGGTCCCCTAAACAACCAGCCAAGCCCGGGCACCTGAATTTCGCTGTAGATCTCGTCGAAGGCTGTCTGAATTCGGTAAAAAGCATGTTGCATGGCCCACTCGAACACGGCTTTGTCTTCCTTTTTTCTGCCTTCCGATTCATAGCGCCGAAGAGTGGCTGTTGCGAGAAGCATCCAGCTAAGCACATCCGCATAGCGGCCGGCCAGCTTCTCCTTCATTTTCAGCGCCCCACCATAGGAACCCAGCGCAATATCCGCCAGAAACGCAAACGTCGCAGACGCCCAGGTAAGCCTTCTCTGCCAAGCCGCCACCCTCCCCGAACCAGGCACCGAAGCTAGCCGGCCGCGCGTTACCGACAGTAGCACCGACCGGAAGAAATTCCGTACTACATGCCCGATATGACTCCAGAACGCATCATCAAATTCGCGCACATTCCCCGACATCAGCGCATTGATCTCTCGTAGTGCGTATGGATGACTTCGAATCGCCCCTTGTCCAAAGATCATAAGCGTCCGTGTAAGGATATTGGCACCCTCCACGGTGATCGCAATCGGCAAAGCAATATAGCTGTGAGCAATCAGATTCCGGGGCCCGCGGGAGATTCCGGCGCCGCCCACTACATCCATCGCATCATTCACAATTTCACGACCCAGCTCTGTAAAATTGTATTTGGCAATCGCTGTTACCACCGCGGGTTTCGCACCACCATCCAGTGCACCGCAAATGTAGCTTCGGGCCGCCTCCATGACATAGTTATATCCACCAATACGCGCCATCGGCTCTTCGATTCCTTCAAACTTTCCAATATTCAGCCCAAACTGCTTCCGGATCGCTGCATAAGCACCCACCGCTCGGACTGCCAGTTTGGCTCCGCCAGACGCTTGCGCTGGCAATGAAATTCCACGCCCTACGGCAAGTGACTCCATCAGCATTCGCCAGCCCTGACCCGCTCCTTCCGCTCCGCCAATCACTGCATCCAACGGAACGACCACATCTCGCCCACGACATGGGCAGTTATAAAAAGGTACCCCTAGCGGATCATGGCGTACACCTAGTTTCACACCCTCTGTATCACTAGGGATCAGAGCACAGGTAATTCCTAGATCGGTTCCCTTTCCAAGCAGATTCTCGGGGTCTTTCAGTTTGAAAGCTAGTCCAATGAGCGTTGAAATCGCGGCGAGGGTGATATATCGCTTCTCCCATTGAAGGCGGACATACAGGTTCCCATCATCCCCCCTGAAAACCTCCCCGGTACTCTGCATCGCTCCGGCGTCGGACCCTGCATTGGGTTCGGTAAGTGCAAAACAGGGTATCTCCTCTCCTTTGGCAAGTCTTGGTAAGTAGTGCCGTTTCTGTTCCTCCGTTCCGTAATGCATGAGGAGTTCGGCAGGGCCTAGAGAGTTCGGCACCATAATCGTGGTGGCAAGCGGCCCCGAGCGTGAGGCCAGCTTCCCAATGATCACGCTGTGGGCGTTCGCTGAGAATGCATGCCCACCGTACTCTTCTGGTATAATCAACCCGAAAAAACGCTCTTTTTTGAGAAATTCCCAGGTTTCGTCGTTAAATCCCTTTCGCTGGAAAATTTCCCAGTCGCTTACCATGCGGCAAAGTTCCTCTACCGGTCCATCCAAAAATGCCTGCTCTTTTTCGGTGAGATCGGGATGTTGCTGCTGCATCATGTTCCGGATGTTCGGTTTGCCCGAAAACAGCTCGCCCTCCATCCA
Source organism: Bacteroidota bacterium (assembly GCA_003045995.1). GTDB lineage: Bacteria > Bacteroidota > Rhodothermia > Balneolales > Balneolaceae > Sam29DG08-bin30. The sequence continues at coordinate 11,271 of PZPG01000001.1, read as the reverse complement.
CACAGAACCCGCATCGATGGCCGTTTGCTCCGTTTCGGAGATTGCAGGCAAGATTTTCAGTGCATCCAGTAGCTTCATGAGTGGCGCAGACAGAAGCGACCGACGCACTGGAGCGAGGTTCATGATGATGGCAGCGATGAGATAGATCCCCAGTAGCCAGACGGGTGCACCCAGACCTACAAAAGTGATTGCTCCCGCAATGGCCCATAAAAAGAGGGGGGCTCCGGTAAATCCAAGTAGAATAAGTGTGATGAGAATGCCGGCCCACGTTGCACCGGCAGGAAGTTCTGCGAAAAAGGCCAGGGATTGAAGGGTTGATTCCATGTTTGTATTGGGTTTCGTTTGTGAATAAAGTTCTGTGTGTATGGGGTGCTACGTGAATGAGATTCTGTGCGTAATGGGGTTTCGTTTGATGATTATGTAGTATGTGATGAATGTGGAATATGTGATGAATTTGTTCCTGCTGGTTTGATGACCCGCTTGGATGCTTCCTTGATTTCTGCTGGCAGCTCCCAAGATGATCCATGTTCTGTACCAGCGAAACCACAATGCTCTCGACATCACCCCAAAAACACTCCCTAAACACTTTTGATACAGGCGGATGTCTGATTTGGACGAATATCTGATTCGGACAAGCGCCAGATTTGGACAAGTGCCTGTTTAAGACAAGTGTTTGATTAAGACAAGTATCTGATTAAGACAA
>PZPG01000001.1:0-10520 GCA_003045995.1 Bacteroidota bacterium | reverse complement strand
ATAAATCCCTGGATGATATGATCCTTCGCTTGCTCCAGGAACTGCGATTGAGAGATCCGGGTATCGAGGCGCCGCGAAAGAATGACCGAAACCACCCCATGAAGTTGTGCCCACAAGGTGTAGGCACTCACGAGTGGATCTTCGACATCCAGCAGGCCGGCCTCAACTCCATCCTGAATCACCCCAGCCAACATCTCGTAGACGCTTCGTATCTCCTGAAACTTTTCCTTAGGGAACTTAGGCATCTCTTCTGGTCGGACCATGTAGATCACTTCGTACTCTTGTGGGTGATCCAGCGCAAACTTCCAAAATGTGTCTGTGAGGATTCCCAACCGCGTAACCGGATCTGCCTCCTGTTCCATACTCTGCCGAAGTGCATCTGCCAGCTGACGGATACTGTCTTCTACCAACGCTAAGAGCAGATCGTCCTTGTTCTCGAAGTAGTGGTAGAGTGTTGTTGCCGTTACATCGAGTTCGTTGGCGATCTTTCGCATCGACAGCTTACTAAATCCATCCCGAATAAGTAGCTCTCTCGTCACCCGTAAAATATCTGTCTCTTGTGGCATTCCGCAATGGTTAACAGTGTTAAGTACGGAATGAAATTGTAGAATCTGAGTGAGAAAATCAACCCGTTTCTAAACTTTTTTTCAAGGGGGCGGAATGTCTCCCATCAAACCGAAAAACAAACGTAATGAATGGTGCGGCCGTCGCGAAGGTGGCGCTGTTCGAAATCGGTGAGAATCGACAGCTGAGGATCATCGGGATGGGTTCCGTGGACATCGTCGATCTGGCGGAGGGCTGGAATGGACTGCTCGCGGAGGGTTTCGAGCGTGTAATGGTAGAGCAGGTCGGAGTCGGTTTTGAGATGAACGATGCATCCGGGCGCGGCAATGTCGCGGTAGATACTGAGGAAGCGCGGGGATGTGAGGCGACGTTTCCGGCGGGCGTGTTTGGGGAATGGGTCGGGAAATGTGATCCAAATTTCTTGGATTTCGCCGGGTGCGAAGTAGGTTTGAAGGTGCTCGATCTGAACGCGCAGAAAGCGGACGTTCGTTAGGGATTCGGCGAGGGCTGTTTTTGCTCCGACCCAGAGGCGCGAGCCTTTAATATCCACACCGATGAAATTTTTGTCTGGGTTGCGGCGTGCAAGTTCGACCGTGTAGTGACCTTTGCCACAGGCCAACTCGAGGATTATGGGGTTTTGATTGCCGAACTCAGCGCTTGCCCACTCTCTTTTGGGCGGCGGATCGTTTTGAAAATCGGTGAACTGGAGGATGTTTGGCAGGTTTTCAACGTCTGCGTATCGCTTGAGCTTGTTTTTTTTGGACATGGTTGTACGTCAGTCAGCCAAAATAGTCTGGCTCATTGCCTAATTTCCACTTGATATTGCACCCGATGCTTGGGATCTGCTCGGAGGGGGCACTCGCTCCTTCAACCAGCAGATCGGTGGCGGTTTTCAGGTCTTCACCTGTGGGTTCGATGCCGTTTCCAGGACGGGCACTGTCGAACTGGCCTCGGTAATAGAGCTTCAGATCGGCATCAAAAAGGAAAATATCGGGTGTGCAGGCGGCCATGTAAGCTTTGGCCGTCTCTTGCGTCTCATCAAACAGATACGAGAATGGATAGGAAAACTGCGCTGCATCCTCTTTCATCTTTTCCGGACTGTCATCGGGATAATTTTCGATGTCATTTGCGTTGATTGCCACAACACCGACTCCCTGTTGCAGTGCGTATTCTGCATAAGTAACGAGGGTAGGTTTGATAAGTTTCACGTACGGACAATGGTTGCTTATGAACAGCACAGCAAGGCCATGTTTGCCTTTGGCCGATTCCGGAGTGACCGTTTCGCCGGTGGTAACGTCGGTAAGCTGGAAATCCGGGGCTTTGGTGCCAAGTTCCAGCATGGTGGAGTTAACTGCTGCCATAGTGTAGAGTTTTCGTAGGGTTATGGGGGATCATGGTATGTTTGGGGCTCCTTGAAAAGATAGAATTTATCTCCGTGAGGCTCAATGTGAATTGAAGAATTCGATCCGGGCTGGGGTGAATCTGGATTGAAGTGAATCTGGGTTGAAGTGAATCCCGGCTGAGGTGAATCCGGGCTGGGATGAAGCTAGCGGCGTTTATCCGCAACAAGCACGAACCGTGTCCCGAATCAAGGTAAATGCCTGGTGGAGTTCCTCCTCCTCAATAACCAGCGGAGGGGCAATTCGAATCAGTGAGTTGGAGTGTAGCGTCCATCCAAGAATCACCCCTTTCTGAAAACAGGTTTCGACCACTCTCTGCGTGAGATCGGCACTTTCGAGTTGCAGGCCCAGCATCGCACCCCGGCCACGAAGCTCCACGATTCCCGGACCCGTTAACAGATCGGATGCTAATTGCTGGATGTTCTCTGCTTTAGTGGCGTAATCGCCAGACTGAAGCTCACGAAGTGTAGCAAGAGAGGCGGCACAACTAACAGGATGCCCGCCAAACGTCGTCACATGGTTCAATGGCGGATCGAACTTGAAAGCTTCAAAACGCTCATCGGACGAGATAAATGCACCGATCGGCATCCCTCCTCCCATCGCTTTGGCCATACAAAGAATATCAGGAACCACATCGTAATGTTCGAATGCAAACAACCGTCCGGTTCGGAAAAACCCGGTCTGGATCTCATCAAAAATGAGTGCTGTGCCTGTTTCTGTACACCGTTCCCGCACCGCCCGAAGCCACGCCGGATCAGCTGGTATTACCCCTCCCTCTCCCTGAATGGGCTCTAAAATCACAGCAGCGGTTTCGTTCGTAATCGCACCGAGCTGCTCCATGTCGTTGAAATCGAGAAATGTGACATCCGGCAGCAGCGGCATGTACGGATCGCGGTAGATGTTTCGACCGGTTACACTCAGCGAACCGTGCGTGTCGCCGTGATAACTGTTCCGGAAGGCTACCAATCCGCTCCGACCCGTCGATTTTTTGGCCAGTTTCAGGGCTCCCTCGTTGGCCTCGGTTCCGCTGTTTACAAAATAGACCCGGCTAAGCTGGGCCGGCAGGGCACGACATAACTCTGCAGCAAGTTCACTTTGTGGTTGCTGAATGAACTCACCGTAAACCATAACGTGGAGATGGCGGTCCAGCTGTCCGCGGATGGCATCAATCACTTTTGGATGACGATGACCCAGGCTGCTTACCGCAATGCCGGAGATGAGATCCAGAAACGTTCGCCCATCGGTTGTATGAAGATGGCATCCCGATGCATAGTCGATCTCGAGCCCCATCGGCTGATCGCTGGTTTGTGCAATGTGTCTGAAAAATGCATCCCGAAGCTGCATAACTCTACCCCTGAAGACCCTGTTGTATTTCCCCTTGCCGAACCTCATTTTGCTCGATCCCCCTCAAAAGAGACGTCAGTTCCCGCTGAATCGCCTCCGTCCGATCGTTCGCATACCATTTTTGAAGTTCCTCCGCCACCTCCTGATAGGAAAAATCTGGCTCCTGCACTGCAGATTCATAGAGCTTCTGAGCTTCTGCAGGCCGTGGTCCCCATACACCCAACGTTGTACGGCTCCCACTGTCCATCACAATCAACCTGGGAATCGAACGACTCTTCCCCTTGTACAAAAACCGATCCATCAAATCGGCATGCTCATCGCGCAGTAACAACCGCAATCGAACGTTTTCGCACTGCTCCGCCATGAGGTGCATGACCGGAATCGACTGAGCAGCATCTCCGCACCAGGCCTCCGTCAAAACCAGCCAGTCCTGAGGCGATGCAATCTCAGCCAGTGCAGCGGCCGCATCATCCCGAAGATCCGTATACTTTTCGATGCGTCGCATCCGGTGCCGGTTCATCACCGTATAGTGAATCATCGCCTCCGAATGATTGTCCCCGGTGGTTTTATTCTCCGCTAGTAACTGGTCGATCCATTCCAGGTAGGCTTCATACGAGATCGCCTGATCCCACTTCGCATCGAGTAACTGAGGCTCTTGCGCAAGCGCCTGATCGTTGGATTGCACGAAATTGCCGATCTGATCTGTCATGGTTTGGGAAGTTCTATTCGTTTGGCTTGGTGTCGGATTGATGGAATGGAAGTAACGAAAAACTTGGGACTTTCATTTGTGCAGAGTAAGAAATTCTTTTGTGATTTGGATTGGGTGCAGGGGTTAGTTGTGTTGGTCGTCATTTGTATAGTGGATCTGTTGATGATGGATTTACATGGCGTATAGGATAAGGTTGCCGGCGAGAAAGAAGAGGACGAAGGACAGGGATGCAATGAATTTTGCGCGCATGACGAGGGGGTATTCGGAGGGTTCGCCACGAAGCCGGGTTAGGATTCGGAGGAGGATCGCATAGGAAAGCAGGGTTCCGGCGAGCAACAGAAGGCCCGCAGCAGGCTGTATGGTGGATACGCCGTAGATGATTCCCATCAACCCGAAAAGAAAAGAGATAGAGAAGAAGCGACGGACGCCGGTAATTCCGTAGCGAACGGCAAAAGTTTGATCGCCACGTTGTTGGTCTTCGGCGATTTGGAAGACTTGGGAGACGGGGTACATGGAGAGCAGAATGAGGGTAGCGCCAAGGGTGGCGGAAAGGACGGGCAGGGTTTGAATGGAGCCGCCGGCGGCAAGGTTACCGAGGAGGACGGAGGTGATGCCGGTGCTGACGGCGATGGCGATCAGGCTGAGGATGGGGTGTTGTTTCCAGCGAGCGTGGGGCGTGGAGTAGAGCCAAAAGGTGATGAGGCTGATGAGGAGAATGGTGCTGTAAAGCGGGCCTTGGGGGAGAGCGAAAAGGAGGGCGGTGAACATGAGAAGCAACGAGGCGGGGTGCATCCAGCGGGTCATTTTGGGTGGGTTTTTGAGTCCGCCGATGGGGCCGGTGTCGCGGTCCCAGTAGGAGTTGTAGGCTGTGGCGCCTCCGTAGAGCAGGATGTGGACGTTGAGGAATTGCAAGGTGTAGTTGGCGGCGTCCATGGTGCCGGCCAGGAATCCGCCGAGGAGGTATCCGCCAGAGAGGAGGAAGAAGTGGTAGTGGAGGCGGAGGTGGATGAGGAAGTGGCCGATTTCGCGGAGCATCATGGGGTAGTATGTGTGGTACGTACTTTTTGAATGTGTCGAATAAAGTATTGAAACTTTTCTATTGGTATCTACATATGGAATCATTTCAATGTAAAAACATAGATGCAAATGATTCACATTCATCTTTTGTATCTTTGATCTTCGTTTTCTCACTTTATTTGAAGGATACGCTATGGAAGTGGAAATACAGGAGAAGCTTTTGGCACCCAACGATTGGCGAAAGTTGCAGCAGACACACAGCCTGATGCTGGAGCCAATCTTGAAGCCGTATCTGGAGCGGCGGTCGCGGCAGGTGAAGCAGCCGGTGATGGATTTTTTGTTCGAGTATTATTCGTTTCGGCCGGCGCAGTTGTTGCGGTGGTCGCCGGGGGTTGGGGTGCGGCTCGCGATGGATGGGGGTTCTCTGCCGGAGATTAGCGAACTTACCGTTGGTCACGAGGAAGCGTGGCTGGACAGGGCTTCGATTCCGTTAAAGAAGCAGAAAAGTCTCGCGTGGATCGGGGAGCTTTTGCATCAAACCGAAGAAAAACCGCCTGTTTTTAGCTGCTTTGGTATGCATGAGTGGGCCATGGTGTACCGGTCGCAGGATGTGCGGCACGAGCAACTACCGTTGCGACTTTCTCCGGATGCGGTCGCTGCTTTCGTGGAGTCTAGGCCCTTGGCGTGTACACATTTCGACGCATTCCGGTTTTTTACGGAGGAGGCGCGGCCGCTTAACCGGTACGAGTTGTCGAGGGAGCGTTTTGCGGAGATGGAGCAGCCGGGATGCATCCACTCGAATATGGATCTGTACAAGTGGGCGTATAAAGGGTATCCGTGGGTGTCGAGCGAGGTGATTCGGGATGCATTTTTGCTTGCGGTGGAAGCGCGTCATGTGGATATGCAGGCAAGTCCGTATGATATGCGGGGCGTGGGGCTTCGGGCGATTGCCATCGAAACAGAGGAGGGACGGCGGGAGTATGTGGAGCGTCAGCACGCGATTTGGGTGCGTGGACGGGAGGTGCGGAGAAGGCTGATTGAGGAGTTGGAACAGGTTTTAGGTGAGAGTGCGGATTTGAGGTGAAGATGCAGGTGTAGGTTTGAGGAGAAGGTACAGGTGCGGGTTTTGGGTAAAAGTGCGGATTTGAGGCAGTGATGCGACTCCCATCAACCCGAATAAGGAACCAGATGGATCTCTTCGACGTCGAGGTCGAGTTCTTCCAAGATGGGTTCAGCGATTTCGGCGATCTCCTCCTCGGTGTATTCGTCGAGACCCTCGAGTTCGACAAACAAGATGTCGTTTTGCTCGTCGAGGTGGTAGGACGCATGGTCGGATTCGAAACTTTCTTTGAGTACGTTCACGAGGTAGGCGACGTCTTGCTGAAAGGCGGTGATTTCATCCTCCTGGCCATTGTGATTAGGGGCATCGTGGGGATTGGGTTTCATGGAAGTTGGTTCTATATTGAGTGGTTTGAGGTGGATCGGAGTGGATCGGAGTGGATCGAATCGAGTTTAACGAAAATATCGAAAGATGAATCGTGAACCAACAGGGATATCGCGTATGAATGTAAAAATGGACGCCTTCGGGGCGAGTAGATGATGATGGGGAATGTACGCAGGGTAGTCGGGTTAATGAGTGGCACGTCGGCGGATGCACTGGATGTGGCGCTTACGGAGATTCGGGGAACCGGGCGCGGGAGTTCAGTTCGGCTGGTTCGGTTTGTATCGATTCCGTTTCGGGGTGATGTAAGGGCGATGTTGCAGGAGAGACTCTTTCGGGAAGACCTGCCATTACGAGAGGCGATGGAAGTGCAACGGGTGTTGGAACGGGAATGGATTGTAATGGTGCGGAGTGTATTCGAGCAGTGGGGAGTTTCGTGGGGAAACCGAGGTGATATTGATCTGATTGGGAGTCACGGGCAGACGCTTTTGCATATTCCGTCGAAGGGCACGGATGAGCCTATTGCGGGGATGGATTTGGGGCGAAGACAAGAACCCGAAGGGAGACAAGGGCTGGGACTGGGACAACGGGAAGGGGAAGGGCAAGAGCAAGGGATTAGAAAGATTGACAGAGTGGACGGGGCTATGTCACTCCAAATCGTGGATGGGGATGCGCTGGCAGCAGCATTTGGCGTGGATGTGATGTCGGATTTCCGGCAGCGCCCAATTGCGATGGGTTTCGAAGGTGCCCCGCTTGCACCGCTTGCGGAGGAGTTATTGGTGCCGGAGTCTGCAAGGCCGCTGATACTACTCAATCTTGGAGGAATTGCAAATGCAACGTTGCTCATGCCCATCAAATCGTACTTCACGCAAAAACCACTTCGTATCCCACACGCATCGGATCTCGGGCCGGCCAATACCTGCATCGATGCCGCAATGCGAATCTGGTTTGACGGCATGCGCCTGGATGAAGGTGGCAAAATTGCCCGTTCGGGGCAGGTGAACAAACGCCTTTTGGAACGACTAAAAACCCATACGTTTTTTACACTACCCTATCCGGTATCGACCGGGCCGGAGGCATTTTCAGCGTCTTGGCTGCAGTCCTGTGTAGAACTCGAAGACGAGGCCATCCCTCCAAGTTCAATTGTGGCAACAGTAACGCATTTTTCGGCATGGTCGGTAGCTCGCGGGTTGATGCGATTGGCATCCTTGGCTGGAAAAAGTATTGCGGATTTTAAAGAGATTCGTGTGAGTGGTGGCGGGGCTCACAACCCAGTGCTTATGGAGATGATTCAGCGAGAACTAGAACATGGGCTTATGAGGGAAGAGGAAGATGGAGATGGAGCGGCAAATTCTTCCGTGCCTCCCATCACCACAGACTCTTTGCTTGGGATTCCGGCGGATGCAAAGGAGGCCGTACTTTTTGCAATTTTGGCTCATGAGAGTCGATATGGAGCAGGTTGGCGAACTGAAGACGGGCGATCTCTTCGTCCGGGAAAGTTAAGCCTGGGATGATGTGAACCGGGATAAGAGGGGTGGGATGATAAGGTTGGGATAAAAGCGAGTGGGATGATGCAGTCTGGAATGATGTGAACTGGGTTCCATGGGTGTCCGAATTCCATGAGTCCGAATCCCATCAATCCGATTTCTGTGGTTCCGCTAACAGGAATGTAACCGGAATGTGAAACCGCTCGCTCCACGAGTCTTCGGAGTGATCCTTGCCTTCGAATTTCCGGGTCATCCAGTTTGTCTCGTTGTAGCCAAGGTCGGAAACCAATGCATCCACACGATTCTGATGTGGTTCATAGATTGCGTCCAGCGTTTCTGTGCCAAAATCGAAGTAAAGTCGGTGTGTCCCGGGAGCTGGTAGTGTTTTACCCATATAGTCCAGAAATGCGCCTGGAACTGGGTTGTTCTCCATCTCAAAAATGCCAGGCCAATGCGTGGAAACAGCCCCAAATCCTCCAAAAATATCGGGATACTCGGCCAGTGCATACATCGAAATCAACCCGCCCATGCTTGCCCCCATCGTAAACGTCGACTCGCGCCCGGGCTTTGTCGGAAAATGAGTATCGATGAAGGGTTTCAGCTCCTGCTTGAGGAATCGAAGATACCCATCAGATGCAATCTCCGTGCTGAAAAGACGCGAATTTTGATCCCGAACGGCATTCATCACCCGCTCTTTTTCCGCCGTGCTCATGGCTTCGAATGGCTTCTGGGGAAAGTAGTCGCTGTGACGGGTATCCGGATTACTCCACACACCCACCACCATCACCGGAGGGATTTTTCCGTCCTTCATTAGCTGGGTGAGAGTCTCATCCACACCCCACTCCTGCCCGTTCCAGGTGGTTGCGCCATCGAACAGCATTTGACCATCGTGCATGTAAATCACAGCGTATCGGGTAGCAGGGTCGGCGTGGTTGGCTGAGTCCGTTCCATTAGTTGAGTCCGTTCCACCGGCTGAATCCATTCCGCCAACTGAGTCCTTTCCGTTTGTAGCATGCGTTCCGCCGCCTAGATCCATAGTTTCAGGCACATACGAATCCGGCAACCAGATATCTACATGTCTCGGGGTGATATGATCCGATGGGTAATCTTGGATACGATACAGGTACCCATCACTCACTTGGAAGGGGGAAGGTTGCATCACGGGTTCCGGTATAGCCATTGAATTGGACTGATTTTCTGTTCGAGTGTAATCGCACCCTGTGAAATGTATCAGCATGAAAAGTACTGCGACATGACCAAACAGAAGCGCTCGCCAATGATGAGATTTGCTAGAATGGTTCATGCTTATTACGGGTTGATGGGAGGGTTGGTTGCCGGTATGGCTTCCATGAGTGGGGCAAGTACGGTGGTTCCGGTGTGATTGGCGGGCGCAGAAACCCCAAGATAATCCGCAATGGTGGGTACTACATCGATCGTGCGAACGCCCGGGATCCTACCAGCTGAAAAATCATTTCCGTACGCGCAAAATGCAGTGTGCATGTCGGGTTCACGCGAGTCGAATCCATGTCCCGCACCGAGACTTGCACGGGAAAATGCACCATCATCGGTTAGAAATCGATTTCCCCGGTATCCAAACTGTTCTTTCCAGTACACATCCCCGCCGGCCGGGCCTCCAATTCCTAGTTCCGGATGTTCGGAAGCAATCAAAAGGTCTTCGTACAGTGGTTGTCCGTCTTCACCGGTTGCTGAAGACATCGCTTCGATGACTCTCTCAATTACATCTTGCTCCTGCTCGGGAGTCACAATCCCTTCCTGCCATGCCGTACGGTTCAGACTAATCCAATATCCATTGGGAGATAAGGCTACCGTTTTGCTAAGATCAATCTCTCCGTTTTCATCGGTGACCAGCAGACCGGCGTCCCGCAAAATATTGTTGGGATAGTGCTGCATCCACGTGGCACGCATGCCATGGTCGCCGGACAGGAACAGCGTTGCATCTGCCTCATCAGCAAGATCCAAAAGATGTTGCAATCGCAGATCGACCAGTTGCCACACCCGTGCACGAAATGCAATTACTTTTTCTGCCAGTTCCGGATCATAATCCGGTTGACGCGGGTCGAGGTATCCGAGTAGCGTGTGATCGATAGAATCGGAAAGCGGGAAATAATCGGCCATCAGAACAGGATCCCCTTCACGCCACAGAAACTCGGCTCCTGCCTGATGCACACGAGTAAGGAGCTCCGCAGTTTCGAGGTAGCGATCTTCCGCTGTGCCATCTCCGCCATTCATGAGGGTTGGCCCGAATGAGCCACGCCGGTACGCGAATGTAGATGAGTTGCCAAACCAGCCCTGTACAGTTTCCCGATACCGCTCAAGCACCGGATCGTTGTTGGATTCGACAATATGGATCGCGGGGTGATAGAGCATGAATTGAGTTCCGTCGTCACGGAGGTCGAATAGCCGAAATCTTGTGAACGCAGGGCCATCCTGTGTTTCGAGTTGGATCGGTTCGGAGAAATGCCGGGCAAGATCTCGGCCAAACGGTGAGGTTTGCTCTGCCGGCTGTTCCGTCACCCGAACAGCGGTTTGCAGGTCGG
>PZPG01000065.1:6990-12107 GCA_003045995.1 Bacteroidota bacterium | reverse complement strand
CTCCAAAATTGCCTCCATCGACTTGTAATCCCATCCACCTCCCCATGCCCCGTGCGCAAACACAATTATCCCCGCACTTTTCGCGGTTCCTGTCCCTTCTGCACTTTCCACACCTTCTGCACTTTCCGCACTTTCCGCCGTTCCAGCCGTTCCATCCATCTCTTTTTTGTTCGGGTTGATGGGAGAGCCATCCCCGGCTATGGTTACTTCCGGGCTATGCGCCACACCACTACTATGCGCATCATGCCCTGTTTGCCCAAGGATACTGCCAAGAAAAAGAAGAATTGTGAACATCGATTTCGTTTCTATCATATCAGTATCTCCAATAATTGATGATCAAGGTATAGGTGCACTTCAACTCAGATAGTGCACGGCTGGCCTGAACGTTCTTTTTCAATATCGCCACAGATTCTATATCTGCATCGGGTGGTAGCAGAGGTAAATCATCGTATGGTTGGTCTGGGTGGAAAAGTATAAAGATTCCCTCTCTAATCAAGGGCGTTTGTTACACTCGTTTTCAAAACGTGGGTATGAATGATGGTTTTTACCCTTGACCTTAGTTTTGTTATTCAGGATGGTCATCCCGTCAATCACTCCATCAGCCTAGTGCATCTGCTACAATCTGCCGCGCTTCGTCTTGAATCTTCTTCAAATGATCCTTCCCAAGAAAGCTTTCGGTGTAGATCTTGTAGATGTCCTCTGTGCCGGATGGCCGCGCCGCAAACCACCCATTCTCCGTCACCACCTTCAGTCCACCGATCGCCGCTCCATTGCCCGGTGCGTGTGTCAATTTTTGCAAAATCGGCTCCCCGGCAAGGGTATCGGCCTTCACCTGCTCCGGCGACAACGATGCCAGCTTCGTTTTTTGATCCAGGTTGGCCGGGGCTTGCAACCGCTCGTACACCGGGCTCCCAAACTCCTCCTCCAGCGCCTGATAATGCTGCGATGGCGTCCGTCCGGTTTTGGCCAGCATCTCCGCCGAAAGCAGATTCAGGATAATCCCATCCTTGTCGGTCGACCAAACCGTTCCATCCTTCCGCAGAAACGACGCGCCGGCACTCTCCTCCCCGCCAAACCCGTACGAGCCATCCAGCAGCCCATCCACAAACCACTTAAACCCAACCGGAACCTCCGCCAGCCGTCTGCCTAATTTCGAAGCCACCCGGTCGATCATCCCGCTCGATACCAGTGTTTTCCCGATCGCCGCCTCCGCACTCCACCCCGGCCGATTCGAGAACAGATACTGAATCGCCACCGCCAGGTAGTGGTTCGGATTCATCAACCCGTCGGGCGTGACAATTCCGTGCCGGTCGAAATCCGTATCGTTACCAAACGCAATATCAAACCGATCCTTCAGATGAATGAGCCCGGCCATAGCGTGAGGAGACGAGCAATCCATCCGGATTTTCCCATCCCCGTCGAGCGTCATAAACCGAAACGTCGGATCGATTTCATGGTTCACCACGTGGATGTCCAGACCATACCTCTCGGCAATCGGCTCCCAGTAAGCAACCCCGGCCCCACCCATCGGGTCCGCTCCCATTCGCAATCCCGCACCTTTCAGCACGTCCATGTCGATCACATTCCCCAGATCCTCGACGTATGGCGTGCGGAAATCAAATGCCTTCACCGAGTCGGACGCCATGGCACGTGCAAACGACACTCGCTTCACCCCATCCAGCCTGTTCTCCAGATACCGATTCGCCCGATCCTCAATCCAACGAGTAATCTCCGTGCCAGCCGGTCCTCCGTGTGTCGCATTGTACTTGTACCCACCATCCCCCGGCGGATTGTGTGACGGTGTAAGAACCACACCGTCCGCCAACCCCTGCCCACTCGCGGTCCCACCAGCATTCGCCGCCCCACTACCAGCCACTGTCCCACTCGCTCTCCCATCAACCCGCCCCCGATTCCAAACCAAAATAGCCCTCGAAACCGCTGGCGTCGGCGTATACCCAAACCCCTCCTGATACCGCACCTGCACCCCATTCGCCGCAAATACCTCCATTGCCGTCACCATCGCAGGCTCCGACAACGCGTGCGTATCCACCCCCAAAAACAGCGGCCCGTCGATCCCATGATCCGCCCGATAATCTGCCACTGCCTGGCTAACGGCCAAAATATGATCCTCATTAAACGTCACCGCCTCCGAACTCCCCCGATGCCCCGACGTCCCAAACCGCACTCGCTGTTCCTCCACACCCGCATCGGGATGCTTCGAAAAATAGGACGTAATCAGTCTCGGAATATTCTCCAGCATGTCGTGAAGCGGTCGTGTTCCTGCAAGTGTATGTGGTGCCAATGGTTCCTCCTTCGTTACATTTGTTTGTATGTTACCAAAATTTCTCGGTTCAATTTCTGTTGGTTTCGGGTTGATGGAACTCCATCTGGGCCCTGTTTTCTTCCTGGGCATCGGATGCCACACGTGCGTCAACCGCCACTTGTGAGCCAACTGCCCCTTGGGAACCAGCTACCCCTTGAGAATCAGCCACCGGTCACAAATCAGTCACCCCCTTGCGAGTCACTCATCATCTGTGTACCAGCCGCCAGCCCTTCAACAACACGGAACGATTCCGGCCCCATCTGGAATAGCAGATCCAGTAGACAACAATCTGGTTCAAACCCTTCAAAATGCTGCCGGTAGGCGGGAATATCAACAGAAAACGTTGCCGCGCGATCCCCCTGCCTCATATAGTGTCGCGATTCCCATTCCTGAACATAGCAATCCGCCCCCATCGTTTCCGCCATTTCATCCGGATCTGCCGTGCTCGACTTTGCTGGACTCGCCTGTACCGTGCTCGACCCATCCATACTTGACCTTCCCGAACTTGACCTTCCCGAACTCGACCTTCCCATACTCGCCTGTGCCGTACTCCAGGCCCGCTCCGACTCTCGTATCACCCCGAACCTAAATGAAAGCTCAAGATACGTGAAAATCCGGCTCCAAAGATGCTCAGAATAGTCGGAAAGGTACTCCGTTTCGCTGCCTTTCTCGAGGTCTGTGCGGATTTCGGGCTCGTAAAAATCGTAAAAAACGCTGTTTCGGTAGTTGTATTCGAGGGTTCGAAGGAGGGGGTTGATCCAGTTGCTTCGTTGATCGATTCGTACTTCGTGGATGGGCTTGGCTCGATCCTCTTTCACAACCGGCACATTGAGGTAGGTGGTTCCTTCGGGTGTTCGGATCAGAGCGCGATGCGTTCGGCTTTTACGGGACCAGGTTTGACAATCGGTGATGAGAAGAGTGTCCGGAGATAGCGGTTTGTGCCCATGGCTTCCTTCTGAAAGTGCCACTTCACCCTCCAAATTAGCACCTTCCACATTACCTCCATCGGGAAAACCCGCATCCAGCCACAGAAGACGGGCAAGATCATGCAGATTGGGTATCCAGACCGGCTGCATCATCAGGAGGTTCATGGCAGAAGATTAGTTCTGTGATTCGGTCGCTTCCATGGCTATGCGATCACCCAAAACTTCATCTTCGGGGTTTTTCCCAAACACACGCAGCATAAACCAAATGATGACAATCCCGACAAGGATTCCGAAAACAGGATGGATCCAGTCGAACGCGGCAGGAAGTTCACCGACCAAAAGAGCCAGCACTGCAACAACTAATGCGTAGGGTAGCTGCGTTCGCACATGATCGATGAGGTCGCAGGCCGAGGACATAGAACTAAGTACGGTGGTGTCGGAGATGGGTGAACAGTGATCGCCAAAAACGGCTCCTCCCATCACAGAACTAATTGTACCCAGCAAAATTCCGTAATTCGCACCACCAGCGAATTCGATGCCTGCACCCATTACAACTGCCAGCGGAATTACGACTGGAAACAGAATGGCCATTGTGCCCCAGGAGGTTCCGGTAGAGAATGCCGTTACCGCCGCCACGAAAAATACGAGGCCCGGCAGAATCGCCAGTGGCAGGGAGTCGGCAAGTAGCGAGGCCAGATACTGTCCGGTGCCGATCTCCTGAGTTACGCCCCCCAGGCTCCAGGCCAGAATGAGAATGATGACCGCCATCAGCATCGACTGCAACCCGGCAACCCACGATTCCAGGGCCTGTGCCAGTGTAAGCACCTTCTGAAACACCACGAGGAGGATGGCCGCCACACTCCCACTAAAGGATGCCCACAGCAGTGCGGCGAATGGGTTTGCATTACCGATAATCGTAGAGAGGTTTCTGTCTGCCCCTTCCAGTCCCTCGGCGCCGGTTTGATACAACCCAACCAATGCGACCACGATTACGGTAAGTACCGGAATCGCAGCGTTGTACCAATGGCGGGGCTTCCCTTCGATGGGCTGAAGGGCCTCCAGGCTGGTGTCGGTGGCTGGGGTGGAGCCTGATCGAATCACTCCCTCCCCTCTGTATGCACGTCGCTCAGCGGTGAGCATTGGGCCAAATTCCCGTTTCATGATGATGGTGAAGAACACGAACACAAGGGCAAGGATCGGATAAAATAGGTAGGGGATCGAGTCTAGAAAGATGGCGAACGCGTTGTCTGCACCAGTCATCAGCTGTGCTTTGAGGGCCGGGTCGGTGGTGTTTTCGGCAAGCAGAGCCAATGACGTTTGAATTTGGCTGATTTCGTAGCCGATCCAGGTGGTAAGAACGGCACTGACCGCCAGAGGAGCGGCCGTCGAGTCTACGATATAACTGAGCTTTTCGCGGGAAATCTGCAGTTTGTCGGTCATGGGTCGCAGTGCATTCCCTCGAATGAGAGTGTTCGCGTAGTCATCGAAGAAGATGAATCCGGCCGAAGCCCAGGCAAAGAGTTGTCCACGCCGGCGGGAGGTTGCGTATGGTGTGACGGCTTCCACCACACCCTGATTTCCGCCTCCGCGCGACATCACCCCAACCATTCCCCCCAAGAACAAGCTAAATACGATAATCGAGACATGATCTTCGTTCACCATCGATTGTACCAAAAAGTCGATGGAGGAGGAGGTTGCGGCAAATGCGTTGAAGTCTACCAGAAGCAATGCGCCAATCCAAATTCCAGCGAAGAGCGACAGGATCACTTCGCGTGAGATCAGTGCCAGCGCGATTGCCACGAGCGGCGGAATAATGCTTACCCAGGTGCCGGCTAATCCACCTAATCCCGCTGCTCCTTGCGAACCCG
>PZPG01000065.1:0-6976 GCA_003045995.1 Bacteroidota bacterium | reverse complement strand
CCCGCTGCTCCTTGCGAACCCGACATCACTTCTTGTCCGATTTCCGTAAACCCAAACAGCGTAAAAAGTCCCGAAAGCACAAACAGAGCGATCAGGATGAGCAGAATTTGAGATGGTTTTTTCATGGATGTAACGATTCTAAAATTTCCGGGCTACTCTGGAGTTTCCTTTCAGGTTGAAGCGCCAGGGTAGGCAACATGGCCTAGGCAAGCTGCATCGCCCAGGTAAGTTGAAGCGCCAGGGCAGGCAACATCGCCCAGTCAAGTTGCATTGCCCAGGCAGGTTACATCGCCCAGGCAAGTTACAACGTCCAGGCAAATGGTATGGCTCTGAAAATACAAGCATTCAGGTAAAAAACCACTTTTTACTGGGGTGATGATTTGCTATGTTTTTCCGAAATTTACTTCAAAGGCGGTACGCTATCCCATCAACCCGAAAAAACAACTCAACGATTGAACAACTCAACCAAAACGAACCCGGTCCATTGATCTCACCTCCCAACGACAAAAAATTTGTAAGGCGCAGAGAACTTCTTGTGCAGCAACTTCGAGAACGGGGCATTCGCGATGAGCAGGTTTTGAAGGCGATTAGCTCGATCCCACGGCAGAAATTTATTGATACGGCGCTGGAGTCGCGTGCCTACGAGGATAGCCCGCTTCCGATCGGGTTTGGGCAGACGATTTCGCAGCCCTATACGGTGGCGGCCCAGACGGAGCTTCTGAAGGTTCGGCGTGGAAATAAGGTGCTGGAGATCGGAACGGGGTCGGGGTATCAGTGTGCTGTTTTGTGTGAGCTTGGGGCGGATGTGTATAGTGTGGAGCGTCACGACGGGTTGTATCAGGAGGCCAG
Source organism: Bacteroidota bacterium (assembly GCA_003045995.1). Lineage (GTDB taxonomy): Bacteria > Bacteroidota > Rhodothermia > Balneolales > Balneolaceae > Sam29DG08-bin30. The sequence goes on along the minus strand of PZPG01000065.1, from coordinate 6,127 downwards.
GCGGTGTCTTACAGAGTTGGGATATCGTCCGAAGTTGAAGTGTGGGGATGGGACGAAGGGGTGGTCTGCGTATGCACCCTACGATCGGATTTTGGTGACAGCGGGTGCGCCGGTGGTGCCGGAGGAGTTGGTTCGGCAACTTGCCGTGGGTGGAGTGCTGGTGATTCCGGTGGGTGACCAGGCAAGCCAGGTGATGAAACGGATTACACGGGTGTCGGAAGATGAGGTGGAAGAGGAGAGCTTCCGCGAGTTCAAGTTTGTGCCGCTGATTGGCGAACAGGGCTGGTAGTACGGTGCTCCACGGGGGTGGAATGGAGCAACACGCAGCACAACGGAGCAACACAGAGCACCACGGAGCAACACCCATCAACCCGTATAAACCTCTTCTACATAGCCGCCAAAAATAAAAAAAGGCGGAACCTAACTGTGCAGGCCCGCCTCTCTTTAAAACGGTTTCGACTGGTAAGGTTCGATCCTTACTCTGGATTCAGAACCAAGTCGATTCGCTTCTCGATGTCATTCAGATGCGCTACGGTGGCACGATCGCTAATCCGTCCTTTCGCACGTTTCACATCGCTTTCCAGCGTTTCCAGCTGCTCGCGAACCATGGCCCGAATATCGGATTGCGATACATTCACTTGCGTCCACCCGATAAACTGGCGGAAGGAGGCTGGAATGTTTGGCAGCTCGTTGGTCATCATATATTCCATCCGCTCTACGTATGCTCGTTGCAGATTCCGGCGGTACACATCGATGGCGCCACGCCCGGATAACTCGGTCCACACTGCATCACGCACATCATCCATAAATTCGTACGGTGAATACACGTCCTCTGCTCGCACATCATACTCAATCATTCGTGCCAGACGCTGCGGATCCATCATATTATTCAGTACAGAAACCTGACGGCCGCGGAAGGTATCCACAAAATCGGCCTGGTTGATGCGACTCAGAATCTCGTCGTTCACCACCCATGTGGGCGATGCCAGAGCATGCTTGGTCAAAAACTCCATGGCACGAACCTGATCTGCCCGCGGCACAGGGGTGTATACGGAACCCTCCTGGTCGAAGGTTTTATCATCTTCGTACACACCACCAATATGTTGCGATACGTGACCCATGTAGCGTCCCCACTGGCCAATGACATTTCCATAGATCTCTGCCAGCTGGTCGAAATTTTCGCCGTCTTCAGCCGTCCACTCCACCAGATTCTCAGTGATCACCTGCAAGTTGGCCACTCCATACTCACTCGCTTTCATGGAGTCATCGCCAAGGTCTTCGTTTTGCGACCGCGGGTCGATTTTGCTGGAGGTTTGCCGCCCGAAGAAATAAAGTGGGTCATCAGCACGCTCTACAATCCATTCGTGCAGCATCTCTTCCTGCTCTTCTGTGGACAGGTGTCCCAGCCAGGTGTATCCCCACTTGACAGCCCATTTGTCATACGGTCCTACCTGCGGGTAGAAGTTGGTAACTCCATCACCCGGCTGCGCAATGTAGTTGAAGCGTGCATAGTCCATAATCGAAGGCGCCGTTCCGTTTTTGGCCGTGAAGGTTGGAGATCGCAGGGAATCTACCGGTGTTGCGAAGCTGGATCCAAAGTTGTGCGGCAGACCCAGTGTGTGTCCCACCTCGTGAGCAGACACAAAACGAATCAACTCGCCCATCACCTCATCATCCATATCCACTTTACGGGCATCCGGATTGGCGGCGGCTGTCTGCACAAAGAACCAGTTTCGCAGCAAGTTTGCTACGTTATGATACCATCCAATGGAGGAGGTCATAATCTGTCCGGAGCGCGGATCATGCACATGAGGACCGTACGCATTCTGAATCGGTGACGCAAAATAGCGGATCATCGAGTTCCGTGTGTCCTCGGGATTAAAGTCGGGGTCCTCTTCAGGGGTCGGTGCCATCTTTCCGAAGATTGCGTTCTTAAAACCAGCCGCTTCAAAGGCCACTTGCCAGTCATCCACACCCTGAATAAGCCACTCACGGTATTTTTCCGGAGCTGCCTGGTCGATGTAAAAAATAATCGGTTCTTCCGGCTCTACTGGTTCGCTGCCGGGTACTCCATTCAGCCAGTCGATGTAGGCTTCCTTGTCTTTGGGAACCAGTTTCCACCGGGTGATGTGACTCTTTGTTTCGGCCCGATGAACGTCCTGTCCATAATCCACCTGTGAAACGCTGAAAAATCCAACGCGCTCATCGAGGGCACGGGGTTGCATTGGCTCTTTGGGCAGAAGCAACATACTGTGATTCACTTCCAGTGAGATCGATCCGGTTTGCGAATTGGAGGGTGGCTCGGCGGCATCGTAGGTAAGTACAGCACGGGCTTCCACATTTTCCGGGTAGCTATTTACATGCTCGATAAACGTCCGGCTTCCGTCCAGACGGCGGACCCGATACTGTGTTCTCCGGTTTTGCTGCAACCCGAGCGCTGGAACGTCGGTGTTGAACAGGGAAGTTACGTCGATGACGGTTCCGGTGGAGTCCTCGTTCAGCGCTTTGATTCCGAACGACATAATAATCGGCTCAAAATTGGAGTTTCGAACCGCAAGAGAAACGGCGAGAGTATCACTAGCTACATTTTCATAGGAGACACGGCGCAACAGAATGTTGTCGTTTTTCCGCTCCCAGCGAAGTACCTGATTCCCCATCCGCTCACCACCAAATCCAATACCATCGGCGGTTTTTGCAATACGGGATACCATGAGCATCTCGCGACCCAACAGGGAGTCGGGGATCATATAATAGTAGGTGCCGTCATCTTCATATACAGTAAAAAGACCCTCATCCTCTTCGAAGGAGTCTTTAATTACTTCCGAAAACGCCTTAATGCCATCTTTCGGCTTGGATGGTTTTTCCATCGCCGGTCGGGCAGGGGCTTTGTCTTTTTTCGAGGAGATGCCGATCAGAGCACATCCATTCAGACTCAGAAAGAGCACAAATATCAAGCTCATCTTCGCCACAGGTAGTAGATTTTTCATGATTTGGTCTGTTTGATTTTACATGTTACATGTTAGCATAAAGTCGGCAACCGCATGGCTACCGAAGGGTTTGAGCAACTCGATCAATATACGGTTGTGCTACTCAAAAATGGTACTCCCTAAAAACTCATTTTGGAATCAATCAGTCCGGCAATCTGATCCACAGATACTCTCTCCTGTCTCATATCATCCCGATACCGAATCGTTACCGTCTGGTCATCCAGCCCGTCAAAATCCACCGTAATGCAGAACGGCGTCCCCGCCTCATCCTGGCGCCGGTACCGCTTACCGATCGACCCTGCTTCATCATACATCACCCGGTGCGACCGTCTCAAATCGGTTTCGATTTTCTGTGCAAGCTCCTGCAATTCCGGCTTTTTCACCAGCGGGAAGATGCCCACCTTCATTGGAGCCAGCATCGGGTGAATATTCAGCACTGTGCGCTGCTCTCCGTCTACGTCCTCCTCTCGATACGCATCCGACAACACCATTAGCGTCGTCCGATCCAACCCAACCGACGTCTCAATCACGTAAGGGACATATCGTTTTTGCGCTTTCTGATCAAAATATTCCAGTTTTTTTCCGGAGTACTCCTGATGACGCGACAAATCGAAATCTGTCCGGTTGTGAACCCCCTCCACCTCCTGCCATCCAATCGGAAACTTATATTGAATATCCGCCGCCGCCCGTGCATAATGAGCCAACTTATCCTCCGGATGCGGTGCTACCCGCAAATGCTCCTCCCGAATCCCGATCGACCGGTGCCACGCCATTCGCTTCTCCAGCCACTGCTCGTAGTGCGCTTCATCCGAGCCCGGCTCTACAAAATACTGCATCTCCATCTGCTCAAACTCCCGCATCCGAAACACAAACTGACGCGCCACCACCTCATTCCGAAACGCCTTCCCGATCTGAGCAATCCCAAACGGCACCTGCACACGCGCCGAATCCAGCACATTCTTGTAGTTCACAAAAATCCCCTGAGCCGTTTCCGGCCGAAGATAGATTGCATCCTCATCACTCTGCGAGGTTGCCCCGTAGTGCGTCTTAAACATCAAATTAAACTGCCGCACCTCCGTCCAGTCAAATGCCCCCGACTCCGGTGCATGAATCTCCTCCTCCATAATAATCTCGTACAGATCCTCACACATCCCCTTCCGTGTGCCCGCCGTGTCCAACAACCGTTGCACCTCCGCCGCATGCGCCTCCTTCGCAGGATCCCCTTTCCCCTTCTCCTGAAGCTTCAAAATGTGCTGCTCGATGAGCATATCCGCCCGATACCGCTTCTTCGACTGCTTGTCGTCAATCATCGGATCGTTAAACCCCTCCACATGACCACTCGCTTCCCACACCCGCGGGTGCATAAAGATCGCCGCATCCACCCCCACAATATTCGAATGCTCCTGCGTCATAGCCCGCCACCATGCATTCATAATATTTCGCTTCAGCTCCACACCCAAAGGTCCGTAATCGTACACCGCCGAAAGCCCTCCATAAATATCGGAAGACTGAAAAATAAACCCTCTCGCCTTACACAGCGACACGATCTGATCTAGAGACTGAACATTTTTGTGGGACATACCGGAAATAAATGACTTCGTTTTCTGCGGAAAAATATCTCCAAAAGATAGTAAATTTACGCACCGCAAACATATTTGTGTTTTTATTCGGGGTGATATTACAGCAACTCGTAGAAACACACCTACACAATAGCAGATCAACACACCACAAAATCTTCATGGAAAGAAAGAGACGTGTCGGTATTCTCGGAGCGACAGGCGCCGTTGGGCAAAAATTCATCAAACACCTCGAACATCATCCCTGGTTTACAATTGCAGCACTTGGCGCTTCAGAACGGTCGGCGGGAAAACCATACCAGGAGGCCGCGCATTGGATTGAAAATACGCCTATGCCATCGTCAGTGGCGAATATGATAGTGCACGGCTGCAACGTGGAGGGATTTCCAGAGGTGGATTTCGTGTTTTCCGGTCTGGATTCGTCGGTGGCCGGGGAGGTCGAGAAGGCATTTGCAGAGGCCGGAATTCCAGTGATTAGCAATGCGAAAAATTACCGGACGGACCCACTCGTACCACTTCTCATACCGGAGGTGAATCCGGATCACATCGAATTGATCGACCGGCAACGTTTTTCGGCGGACGGGTCGGGGTGGATTGTAACGAACCCAAACTGTGCGGCGGTTCCGCTGGCGATGACACTGAAACCTCTGCACGACACCTATGGGGTACGGTCTGTGGTGGTCACCTCAATGCAGGCGACGTCGGGGGCGGGCTATCCGGGAGTGGCGAGTTTGGACATTCTGGGGAATGTGATTCCGTACATCCCGGGGGAGGAGTCGAAAATTGAGCAAGAGCCCGGGAAATTACTGGCAGAGCTCACCGAGGACGGACTTGTGGAGGCGTCGTTTCCGGTGCAGGCAACAGCAACACGGGTTCCTGTGATTAACGGGCATCTGTTGTCTGTGTCGGTATCGCTGGAAAGGGTTCGGGTTGATGCGAGAGGCGGTTCAGCAGGTGGATATGGCGCAGGCGATGCGGGCGTTGGAGGCAGTGCAGGCGGAGGTAGCGATGCGGGCATTGGAGGCAGTGTGAACGCTGGGGGCGGAGACCAGCTCGTCCGCGAAGTTCAAGAGCTATTCGAGTCCTGGAGAAGCCCCATCGAGGGATTGAATTTGCCGTCTGCACCCAAAAAACCGTTGCTCTATCACGAAAATCCGTTTGCCCCACAGCCCCGAATACATGCAGATGAAGAGGGGGGAATGCGTACAGCGGTCGGGCGTCTTCGATCAGGGTCGGTTCATCACTTGTCCTACATAACCATGGCACATAACACCATTCGGGGGGCAGCCGGTGGTGCCATTCTAAATGCAGAACTCTTGGTAGCAAAAAAAAGATTATAAATCGTAATGCAATTTTCTTATCTTTGTTGAACTAACGAATCTTTTGCCGGAGAGAGATGTCCATTGTCGTCATCTCTTCTATGATTTTTGAACTTCCTTTTTAATGTAGAGTACTTGTACTTTTTAGGTTTCGACATTTTTTGTAGTGTAGACAGTGTAATCTTTGATGTAGACTACAATTATCTTTGAAGTTGCCTGATTTCAAAAAAAATAACTTTTTTTG
>PZPG01000016.1:24949-39977 GCA_003045995.1 Bacteroidota bacterium | reverse complement strand
CCCTATTCCAGCCGGAATACATCCGCATCCATCCGTACCCTGGCCGTCCACCTCACGGCATGGAATTTTGCCCGGCTCAGCATCGGCCGCTACGACGAAACCATCGGTATCGGCGCTCCCTATCTCACCACGGGCCAGATGATGATGAGCCACAATGCCCGTCCTGCTTGGAAGCTCAGTTTCGAAAATCCCGACTTTTTCGCCATTCCCGGGACCCGCGGCTTCCTCAATTTCAAAGCCCGATGGTCGGAATCCTTCCTGTTCGACAAACGCTTCGTCGATCAGCCCAAAATTCATCAGAAATATCTGTATATCAATCTCAAGCCAGTTCCCGAACTCTCCCTGATGGGGGGGATCATCCATAATGTGATGTGGGGCGGCAACCACCCCGAACTTGGCTCCCTTAACACGATGCAAGGCTACCTTGACAGTGTTCTTGGCTTTTCCGAAGCAAACGAAGCCACACCACCCGGCAACGGAATTGCTGCATACGACTTTGGCCCCGAGTATCATTCAAAACGCTGGAGTGCAGGCGCAATGCGACTTTTCTTCCTGGAAGACCTTGTATCAACCCGATTCCGAAGCCCCTGGGACGGTATGTGGAGCGGCTGGTTTCACTGGAAAGACCAAACTAACACCCCCTGGCTCGACTATATCATTTACGAGCATATCAACACGAAAAAACAGGATGCCCGATCGATCGATGCCCTTGGTGCTGCCCGCTACTACACGCACGACATCTGGCGCGGTGGCTGGACACACGACGGACATCTTCTGGGCAACCCGCTGCTTACTCTCGATCCCGATCGCATTCCGGAAATCGCCCGCCCAGTGACGAACGGCATATTGGTAGCGCATCATGTTGGGCTGATGGGCAATGTGTCCGAGGGGGTCCGATGGCAGATGATGATGACCTACTCGCGAAACTACGGGGTGTGTGAAGATCAGTTTGCCGAAGTCGAATTTTGTAACAGTAAGGATGGATCCAATCTGCGCGAAAGGGCATACTACGTGCCGCTGCGGGAGTTGAGGAAGGACCGGTACTCGCTGTTCGGGGGGGTTATGCTGGATTCTGGCACACTTTTTGAGGAACGGGTTGATGAGAGATCGGGTGGGGATTGGAAAGGGAAAGGGGATGGGAAAGGAGGTGGCAAAGGGGCCCAACCCGTACAAGTGCAGTTTCACATCTTTACGGGAGTGGATTGGGGGGCGTTTTACGATGAAGCACGATTCGGTGTCGAATTCGGGTTAACGATTCGTTACTGATATCTGCCTGCGGAGTACATCCTCAAAAAAATCTGATCCGTCCTTCAAAGCTGTCCTATATACTGTCCTATATGCTGTCCTATATGCTGTCCTATATGCTGTCCTTCATGGTTAATCTGATCGGTGAAAGTGACCGACTGGATGCACAATCATCTTGCATATAAAAGGATCTCTCCCTACCTTTTGAGACTGTGAAATTAAGCACTTCAGACTATCAATCAGACCAATTATTTCATGAATAAAGGAACTGTTGCACAAGTTATCGGACCCGTGGTTGACGTAGATTTTGAACACGGATCAATCCCCAAAATTATGAACGCGCTATATGTGGATCGGGAAGATGGATCACGACTCTACCTAGAAGTTGCTCAGCATCTCGGAGAGGATCGAGTTCGTACGATTGCCATGGATTCAACAGACGGGCTGGTTCGAAATACGGAAGTGATCGATTCCGGTGAAACAATCTCGATGCCCATTGGGGAAGATATTCGCGGCAGACTTTTTAATGTGGTGGGTGAAGCAATCGACGGAATCACGAAACCCAAGGGGAAAGAGCGTTATCCAATTCATCGTCCCGCCCCCTCGTTTGAAGAGCTTTCCTCCAGCACAGAAATGCTGGAAACCGGTATTAAGGTGATTGATCTGCTCTGCCCGTACGCAAAAGGGGGAAAAATTGGTTTGTTTGGTGGAGCTGGAGTGGGGAAAACCGTTCTCATCATGGAGTTGATTAACAACATTGCAAAGGCACACTCCGGATTGTCTGTGTTCGCCGGTGTAGGAGAGCGTACGCGTGAGGGGAACGACCTGCTTCGTGAAATGATCGAGTCCGGTGTGATTCGGTACGGTGAGAAGTTTAAGGAAGCGATGGAGAAGGGCGAATGGGATCTCTCTCTGGTGGATGAAGAGGAGTTGAAAAAGTCACAAGCCACTCTGGTATTCGGACAGATGAACGAGCCGCCGGGAGCACGTGCACGGGTTGCCCTGTCCGGACTCACTGTGGCAGAATATTTCCGGGATCAGGTGTCTCCGGATATCCTGCTCTTCGTTGATAACATTTTCCGGTTTACTCAGGCAGGTTCGGAAGTATCTGCGCTTCTTGGCCGTATGCCATCGGCTGTGGGATATCAGCCCACCCTGGCTACGGAGATGGGGAATCTGCAGGAACGGATCACCTCTACCAAGAGTGGTTCAATCACATCGGTACAGGCCATCTACGTACCCGCTGATGACTTGACTGACCCTGCACCGGCAACTACCTTCTCTCACCTGGATGCGACCACCGTTTTGAGCCGGGCACTGACGCAGATCGGAATCTACCCGGCCGTGGATCCGTTGGACTCCACATCCAGAATTCTGGATCCGAAAGTAGTAGGCGAAGAGCACTACAAATGTGCATCTCGTATTACAGAGCTTTTGCAAAACTATAAAGATCTGCAGGATATTATCGCCATTCTTGGGATGGATGAACTGTCCGATGAAGATAAGCTGGTTGTGTCTCGTGCCCGTCGTGTACAACGATTCCTGAGTCAACCATTCTTTGTGGCAGAGCAGTTTACCGGACAAAGCGGTGAGTATGTGAAAATTGAAGATTCCATCAAAGGGTTCAGCATGATTATGGACGGAGAGCTTGACCACCTTCCGGAGAATGCCTTCCACCTCGTGGGAACGATCGAGCAAGCCATCGAGAAAGGTGAGAAACTGATTGCGGAGGCGGAAGCAGCATAATGAGTAAAACCCTTACAGCACAAATTCTTACACCAACAGGTGCACTTTTTAGTGGGGAAGCCGAATCCATTCTCGTTCCCGGTTCAGAAGGAGCATTTGAAATCCTGTTTCAGCATGCTCCCATTGTGTCGGTTCTCGGAATTGGTAAAATTCGCGTCAAAAAGCCAAATGGAGAGGTGCTATTGTTTGCCGTAAGTGGAGGATTTGTAGAGGCAAGCAACAATCTGGTCACCGTTCTGGCTGAAAAGGCAACCGCTCCGGAAGATATCAACCCGGAAGAGGTACGGCAGCAGCGATCCACTGTCAAGGAGAGACTCAAGGAGACTACGCAAGGACGGGAAGCGCTCGAAAAAGAAGTTCGGGAACTGGACAACTTACTTGCTCTCAGCACATAGAAGTAGAGTGCTCCCAACCAAATAAAACCCACCGACCATGAAACTCTGGAAAATTTTGGTCGCAGTCTGGATGACCGTGGTTCTCATCGTGGGTTTCCTCATTCCCATTCCGGAAATTGCTATTCTTGAACAATCTGCGCGTAATCTGTTTCTGCATGTCCCCATGTGGTTCACAATGATGATCGCGTTTTGCATCTCGTTCTATTACAGCATTCGCTACCTTTCTGGTGAAAATCTACTACACGACCGAAAAGCCGAAACGGCAACGTCCGTTGGTTTGCTTTTTGGCATCTGTGGGCTCATTACAGGATCACTTTGGGCACGGTTTACCTGGGGTACATGGTGGACCTTTGCAGAACCAAGGATGAACTTATCTGCGATGGGAATGCTCATCTTTGTGGCGTACTTTATCCTTCGTCAGGCATTCGATGATCCACAGAAGAGAGCAAAAATCGCAGCAGTGTACAATATATTTGGAGTCACTACCATACCGTTTCTTTTGTATATTATTCCAAGGCAATTGCCAAGTCTGCATCCCGGAGCAGAAGGAAACCCGGCTTTTAGTGAAATTACCGCACCCGAACTACGGTATGTTTTCTATCCCGCCATCCTTGGATTTATCGGGTTATCGTTCTGGTTGATGAATTTGCTCAATCGCATGAAACATCTCTCAGAGTTGCAGGAAAATTATCAAGAATGAATATTTTCAATAAAAGAATTTTCTGATACGTTCGTTTACATTCTATGACTACACTTCTGAACGCTTCTTCGTCTGTCCCTCTGTCGGACAATCTATCCGAACCCCTTTTTGGTGCCCAAATGGATACTCTTTCTGGAGTACTGAGCCAACCATCAGACACACTTACCAGCAGCTACTCCGGTGAATGGATTGCAATGGAGCAAATGGATCAGGCAAATGGATTAATTCAGTTTATGGGATCGAACGATCTCATTTTTGTTGTACTGGGAGTAAGTTTGCTGATTTGGTTTGTTTTGTTGTTCTTTATGGTACGGACCGACAGAAAGCTGACAAAGCTGGAGGAGTCGATCGAAACGCAAAGGGCAAAAAAATTACAATAAAAAATAATCCAAATTATGAAACCAAAACTTATTCTTGGTATTCTGGTTATTGTGGGCTTTACGTCGCTTCTGATGGTAAATTTTGGCAATAGCATCAGTACGTATGTGAACTTTGAGCAGGCAGAAGGACGTACTTCATCCCATGTCGTAGGTACCTGGTACAGTGATAAGGAGTATGGTTTTTCTCGAGAAACCATGCGTTTTTCGTTCTATATGGAAGATCAAGAGGGAAATGTTCGGAAAGTGGTGTACCCGAAGCCAAAACCCAACAATTTCGAGCAAGCAACTCAGCTCGTCGTAATCGGAGAGATGCGAAACGATGTATTTCATGCTCATGATATGCTCATGAAATGCCCCTCGAAATACAATGACCCGAGCCAGCTGGAAGAGCAGGTGACAGATTATTCGAGTTGATGCTTGAATCAAATGTCAGGCTGTTGAGATGCCATCTGGTCGAGTTGTCAGCTTGCTGATTTACCAGGTTGTTGAGATTCTAGCTTGTTAAAATACCAGGTTGCTGAGATGCCAGCTTGCTGAATTGCCAGGTTGTTGAGATGCCGTACAAATGATAAGCCACATTTTTAATGTACCGAATAACAGACCGTAAGTAACCGTAAGTAGTAGAATTATGGAAGGAGTAATTGGCAGTTATCTAATAGGCACTTCGTTTTTAGCTTCATTGATTGCACTGATTGCGTATGGGTTTGTGACGTGGCAAGACGGAAAATCGGATCCACGTTCGTCGGGTTCAGCTGTGCATCAAGGATTCTCCATAAGTGAGCGAGTTGCCAATTTCTCTTGGGCACTAGGTGCTCTCACGATGGTGGCAGCATCCGCTGTGCTTATTTACCTGCTTCTGACACATCAGTTTCAATATTTTTATGTGTGGAACTATTCGAGTTTGGACCTGGAGATGCGCTATCTTTTCTCTGCTTATTATGGAGGGCAGGAGGGAAGTTTTATGCTATGGGTGTTATGCGGGTTTCTGGTGGGGGCCGCCTTAATTCGATGGACGGAAAAACCGTATCGGGCACCGGTGCTCTTTGTAATGTCGTTAACTCAGGTGTTTTTAATTTCGATGGTGCTAGGATGGGATCTGTTTGGCTTGAAAATCGGAGCAGATCCATTTCGTACGATTGCAGAGGAGATGCCGAATGCACCTTTTATTCAGGCCAATCCCAATTTTACGCCGGCGGATGGTACCGGCCTGAATGACCTTCTGAAAAGTCCATGGATGATGATTCATCCCCCTGTCATTTTCATGGGATTCGCAATGATGACAGTTCCGTTTGCCTTTGCCATCGCCTCCCTCTGGACACGTACATATCATGACTGGATCCGACCGGCTCTACCCTGGACGCTGGGCGCCAATCTTTCCCTTTTGACGGCGATCTTCCTTGGCGGATACTGGGCTTATGAAACACTCTCTTTTGGTGGGTATTGGGCTTGGGACCCGGTAGAGAATGCATCACTGGTGCCATGGCTGGTGGGTACGGCAGGAATCCATGCAATGATTATTCAGCGCAAGAGCTCACGTGCTCACAAGGCATCCATTTTTCTGTCGATCCTGGCGTATACTGGAATTATCTATCAAACCTTTCTAACTCGGTCGGGAGTGCTCGCCGATCAATCCGTCCATAGTTTTGTAGATCTGGGCTTGTATGGGCAGCTGCTCATTTTCATTTTGACGGTACTTGTGATTGGTGTTGGTTTTTACCTGTACCGTTACCGTGAAATCCCATCCCCCCAAAAACAATCGAAAATTCTCAGCAGTGAGTTTATGACCTTTACCGGGTCGATGTTGTTGTTGATTCTGGGTCTTGTGATCATTTTAGGTACAAGTTCTCCTATCATTGGCCGATTTTTTGTTGAGAACCCAACTCCTCCGGAGATCAGTTTTTACAATCAGTGGAGCCTGCCAATTGCCGTGGTGATGGCGATCTTTACGGTATTGGGACAACATATATTTTGGAAAAAATATAACTGGGAGGAGTTGGCCGGGGTGATGATCGTACCGCTGGTACTTACTTCGGTTGCCACAATTCTATCCGTGATTTTCGGACAGGTACGGGAAATCTCTTACATGATTTTGATTTTTGCGGGCTGGTTTGCGGTATTCGGAAATGGCCAGGTGATGTTGGATCTGTTGCGGCGGCGTGCCTCACTTATTGGAGGGACGCTGAATCATGTAGGCTTTGGCGTCTTGCTGTTGGGGATTATTGCAAGTTCGGTGTACACCGAGCCGTTACTCGATCAGCGAACAGCTTCGTATAATGCCCGTGTGGCCCAAGGAGAAGTGTATGATGAGGAGGGTTTTCCTGTCACACAACCCATTGAGATGCTCGAATTGAAGCGTGATCAACCAACTCTGGTGAATAACAAATGGATGGTCACATACGAAGGCTATGAATTGAGCAATTCACCCCGACTGGGCATGCAAACCTACAGGATCAGGATGGAACCGTTGGACGGGGGCAAAGCGATTATCATGAACCCGGAGGTGTATCCGATGCTAACCACCTCGAGTCGTACCAACATAGAATGGAGTGTGGACCCCGCTGTTCGAACAGGATGGATGAAAGATATTTATCTGTATGTGGCAGGTAGCCAGTATGTGGAGCGGGAGAACGAACGAGTAGAAGCGTTGCGGGAACAGGAGGAAGCGAGAATGATGCCGGTAAGCGATTCTTCATCAGAAGGGACAACCGCAGTGGATCAACAGTCTGTGGAAATTCCGGTTGGAGGCCGTGCCGAGGCGGGTGAGTACTCGTTTGAATTTTTGGAGTTCCGACCCGCACAGGAGAATGAACTGCCAGATCAAACTCAGATTGGTGTTCGGGCATTGGTACGGGTTACACACTCTGGAAGTGGGAGGATGTTTGATGTAGAACCCTTGTTTGCAGTATATACCGAAAATGGACAAAGTTACACCTATTCGCCGCCGTTGGAGATCGAACTGTTTGGAATGAATGTTCTTTTCACTTCTATTTTTCCGGAAAATAATGCTATCGAATTAACGGTGGATGGATTGTCTAAACCATTTGAGGAAGATTGGGTATTGATTGTTGCTGAAACCAAGCCCTTTGTTTCCGTTGTATGGCTTGGTACTTTCCTGTTGATGGGAGGATTTAGCATTTCCATCATGCGTCACTGGAAACGTTCTAAAGACTGATCCGTGCAGATAAAGATGACAGATCCCCATCATCGTCTAGAGTTACATAATAGTCAGTTTCATCATCGTCTTGAGTTACATCATAGTCAGTTTCATTTATCATCTCGCGAAACGATGCGTCATAATTTCTCTTACTCTATAAATCTGTTCCGGAAGTGGCTAGAATTGCATGCATCCATCGTGTTCACTGTATATGTTTTGCTTACTCTTCAGATTGCCCTAATTTTTACACCTGGAGATATACATGCCCAGATTAAGTCTCTAGAATCACATCAATCCTATGACTTGCGGGATTCAAATCGTGCGCAAGGTTTGGATGGTGCGCGTGATTTAAATAGTGCACACGATTTGCGAACTGTAAATATTTTATATTTACCAGCTGGACAGGTAGAAACTGAAATGGAAGCAGAGATAGGGGAAATAAACGAACGTACCGCTCTTTTTAAGTCGCTCATTTTGCCCGGGTGGGGGCACTTTGGATTGGATGCATCCGCATCAACCCGAGGAAGAATACATATTGGTACAGACCTTGCATTGCTAGCCGGCTATTTTGGGGTGGATCGGAGAGTTGGATCCTTAACAAAGGAGTATCTGGCGCTGGGTGAGTTGAGAGCAGGGGTTTTGATGGCAGATCGGGATCGTGCATTCGTGCTGGCGATGGGGAATTTTGATAGTTTGGAGGAGTATAATGATTATCAGTTGCGAAGCAGAAACTGGAACCGGCTGATTGAGGATGCGCCGGGGAACCGCTGGCAGTGGGAGCAAGAGGAGGATCGGCGACGATTTAAGAACATTCGGGAACGGGCAGATCAAATGGAGAATCAGTTGCCGGCGATCGTTGGTTTTATGGTGATTAACAGGGTGATTAGTGGGATTAGTGCATTCAATCAAACTCGACGGTGGAATGCTGACAGGGCGGATAGAGGGGAACTGGAAGTTATTGGGGATTTTGATGGTGTTGGAGGTGTTGGAAAGGAGAGAACCATGGCAGGTGATGGAGGTACGAGAAAGGCAGTTCTTGGAGAGGGAGTTGGAATGGGTGAAGCTAGCGAAGCGGGTGAAGGTAATGGTGTGCAAGGGGCAACACTTGATTCGCGGAGGTTACCGCCGCAATTTTCTTTGATGCCCGTGTTTTTGGACGGGAGAAATACAGGGTTTACGGCTCATCTTCGGTTTTCGTTTTGAACAAGCGCTGGTTAATCACGCTGGCATATGATGGGGGTGCTTTTTCAGGCTGGCAAATTCAGCCGGATATCCGTACGGTTCAGGGGGAGTTAAATCGAGCCCTTGAGAAGCGGTTTGGGCAAAAAATTGAAACGATGGGGCAAGGGCGAACCGATGCGGGTGTACATGCTGCAGCTCAGGTTGTTCATGCGGATCTACCGATTACGATGTACGAAAAGGAAAACCACGTGGTTGGTGGTGTAGGTGATGAAGGTAGGGATGGTGATGGACCGAGGGGGTCTGAAAATTCTGGGGCCAGGTTAAGCGATGATCTGAATCCATTGAACACAGAAATGCTGCGACGGGGAATTCAGAGTTTTCTTCCATCGGATATTCGATTGCTGGATATGCAGATGGTTTCGGATGATTTTCATGCTCGGTTTGATGCGGTTCGCCGATGCTATCGGTACCTGGTATTTCGGAGTGGATCTCCGTTTTTGGATCGGGTTGGCTGGAGAGTTCAAAAATCACCGGATTTTGCCCTTATTCAAAAGATGGCATCCGAGATTCTTGGGGAACATGATTTTATTAATTTTTGCATTCCGCCAAAACGAAAGGGTGCTACAACGCTCTGCACTGTGTACCGAAGCGAGTGGAATGAGGTGAGGCTAGGTTCGGCAGGAGATTTTCTGCCCGTGATTGAGGGGGATGGGGGACAGCATGAAACAAAAGGAGTGAATCATTTCCCACGAATGTGGATCTACACGGTGGAGGCCGATCGATTTTTGCATCACATGGTTCGTAGGTTGGTAGGGACCATGATTCGCCTAGCCAGTTCCCAAGAAGCAGTAGAGGTTATAGGAGAGAATTCAGGAGAGATTACAGGAAAGAACTCAGGTATGATGGAAGAGTGGAAAAGCCTTTTACATGCAGAGCCGGAAATCAGAAAAGGATTTACTGCACCGGCATGCGGATTAACATTGATGCATGTTGATTATCCTGGTGGAGCGTTCTAAAACGTTTCCTTAGTCCATTGACATTGGGTTATTGTCACTGATTTCGCGAAAGAGTAGATATTCCTCTGGAGTGATATCTGCAAACATATAGTTGAGAGGGTCAACAGGTTCCCCGTCTTTTAAAATTTCATAGTGCAGGTGCGGCCCGCTGGTGAGTCCGGTATCACCGCTGTATCCTATCAAATCGCCTCTCTTTATGTTCTTACCTGCACGAATGCCTTCTGTAAAACCAGACAAGTGAGCGTAACGGGTCTCGTATCCAAATCCGTGGTCCAAAATCAAGAGATTCCCATACGTTCCATTTCTACCCGCTGAGCGTATCTTTGCATCGCCTGTAGCATACACAGGGGTTCCCACATCTGCACGAAAATCAACGCCATCATGCATTCTTTGGCGATTGTACACAGGATGAATCCGTACACCATACCCGCTTAGAAGTACTCCATTGATGGGTCGGATAGCAGGCAGGTGTTTCATTTTCTCCCGATTTTTATTGTACGCCGCTTTGATCTCCTCAAAGGACAGACTCTGTCGTCCGGTTTGGCGCTCTAACTTGTCGAGAGTGGACTGTGTTTCCCGTAGAATCTGTGATGCCTGTTCACTGAGCAAGTCAAATGATGCATAAATATCGGTTCCTCCCACCCCCATCTGAACCTCTTCATCGATTTTTGGCATACCTAGAATGGACCGGTACATCTGATTGTCGGATTCCTGAAGAGCTGCCAGGTGTTCCTCGAGACTGCTTATTTTGGTCTGTGTGCTTAGCAACTCGCCCAGAAGAATCTGATTCTCCTGCGATAGTGAAAGTTCACCGGGAGACAGCGTTAGTTTGCCAAGTAGAGTGTACCCAAGAATTGTTACCAAAACGGTGCTCAGAGACCAGTGTATCACTGAGTAGACCCATTTGTCCCGCGAGTCCGGTTGTATGGGCTTATACTCAAATGTATTCTCATCAAACCGAAAATGAGTTTGTTTCGTCATTCGAAGATTCGCTTTTTCTGTTGAGCAATCGTTTGTAGAGATGCTCACGCCAAACACTCATTTGCTGGGTTAAATCAACAATGAGCATTAAAAACAAACGTCCCGGGGATATCCGGAGGCTGCTACAGTTTGGTTACAAGTACATGGATCAATTACATGAATCAAACCTGGACTACTCAATATCACCTTCGAAGTAGTCAACCGCACTACCGGGCATTTCGTTTCTTCCGGCACGATTTAGCTTATATTTCCGGATCTGATCCTGGAACGCTTCGGCAGCATCGTAACCATAATGACGCAAAAGATAATTCATTGCAATTACTTCCGCAATAACGGTGAGGTTTTTACCGGGTCGGATTGGCAACCGGATAACAGGGAGTTCGACCCCAAGCAGTGAGACGGTTTGATGCTGAAGTCCTGTCCGGTTTACGCCATCCGGTTCCGGGTCGCCCTGTTTCCAGGTACTAAGTTCCAACACTACCTCAACCCGTTTCTGATACCGTACAGACCGGATTCCAAACATGGAAAACACGTCCACAATGCCCATGCCACGAATCTCTATAAAATGTTTGTTGATCTCGGTGGGGGAGGCCATCAGGGTTGCACCTTTGCGAGTAATCATCACCACATCATCGGCCACAAGTCGTTGCCCGCGCTCGATCAAATCCAGGGCGATCTCACTTTTCCCGATTCCGGAGCTTCCGGTTATGAGAATGCCAATTCCGTATACGTCCATCATGGAGGCATGTACGATCGTTTGCATGGCAAAATAATCCTCCAGAAGGTCACGGATCAGGAACATACACTGAGTCGTTTCCATCGGGGTTCGGATGACGGGAATGGTGTGACGGTCGAGTTGTTCGGTTACGGCGTCTGGCAGTGAATTCCCGTTTGTAAGGATCATGAGCGGGATATCGAATTTGCATAGCGTGTCAATCGATGCCTGTTGCTCGGTATGATTGAGTTTTTCGAGGTATCTGCACTCGGTATTACCAATGATTTGGATCCGATGATGTGTGAAAAGATCCAGATATCCCGCGAGGGCAAGACCTGGTCTGTGAAGATCCATATCCACCACCCGTTTGTTCTCAAATGTGACCGGGGATGTGCACTTCTCGATCTGCATTTGGAGTTTCTTCTCCATTCGCACCAACAGATCTTCCACCGTAATGTGGTCACGGGCGGGGATGGGTTTGTAATCCTCAAGTTTCATGGGGTACAATGTGTTTCATGGGAAAAATCCGCTCATTAACGCTTATCGAACTGCTTACTTTTGTACTTTCGAATTTGCCTTACCAGATTATCCACCGCCTGATTGATCGCCTGTTCGAAGGAAGCAGCTTCCTCCGTTGCATGGAGTAGTTGTTTTGGAACTTGAATCGATAACTCGGCCCTGTGAGGCATCTCTTCCCGACTACCCGGTTCGAGGCGGATATCACAAACCTGAATATTGTCATAAAACTGAGTAAGTTTTTCTACGGCATCCAAGGAGTACGCTTGCAGGTCTGCACTTGCATCAAAATGGCGGGCTGTAAAGGTCTTTTTCATATCGTGTCTCCATGTTTGGTTTTTGTTTCGGTTTGATGTGAACGAGCTTCCCCTCTCGGATGAGCCATTTGATATACGTGCTTAAGTCGTTCCACTCCAGTATGTGTATAGATCTGTGTGGCGGAAAGATTGGCATGGCCAAGCAGTTCTTTGATCATACGGATATCGGCACCGGCGTTCATAAGATGGGTTGCAAAACTGTGTCGAAGTACGTGTGGACTTTTTTGGGTGACTTCACTGGCCAGCATCAAATAATGCTGAACCCTTCGCTGAATGTAACGAGGATAGGCACGCTGACCACCCGGGGCAAGAAAGAGAGCTTGCCTTGCGTCATCGTCGGTTCTTTCTCCGAATAGCATCGACCTCGAATTAAGGTGGTTTTGCAGTGCTTCTATCGCATATCCTCCGATTGGAATCGTCCTCTCTTTGTTCCCCTTCCCCAGTACAGTGATCTGGCGTCTCCTCAGGTCGACACCCTTTAAAGAGAGCGAGGTACATTCACTGAGCCGGATCCCACTGCTGTAAAAAAGCTCTAATACGGCTCGATCCTGAAGACGAAGTGGCTTGTCTGCAACCATCTGATCACTCTGATCACTTGTCAGTTCCATCATCCGACGGATATCCTCCTGATGAGCCGTTTTGGGTAAAACTCTCCGCTTTTTCGGAAGAGTGAGCAACTTTGCGGGATTGTCCTCAATCACCCCGCGTTTAAACAGATATTTAAAAAAGGAACGTATGGCCGCTGCTTTTCGGCTTAGAGTCGATGGAGAGTGTCCATGCTCTGCCAAATGTCCCAGCCATAAGCGGATAGCTGGACGATCCGCCCCTGTAACCGTGGCCGGTACGTCGGTCTGGAACTCCAGGAAATCGAAAAATTGGATTAAATCGGTTTGATAGGAACGGATCGTATGCGTCGATGCATTTCGTTCCGACTGGAGATGCTTTCGGTATGCCTCGATGTGCTCTTGAACCGATTCGTGCATAATTTGGTGCGGTCTTGGGTTCTGCTTTATTGAATATACTTGATTTTATAGCAAAGCGCATCCGGCAAATTGAAGTGAATCAATTTAAATCAAATCAAATCAAATGCTTCGTCCTTTCCAGTGATGCTCCCGGCGGAGTAGACGGTCCAGTACTTTGGTGAATCCGAGCCGTTGAAACCAGAGTACGCCGAGCGGATGGAGTAAACCGTACGCTGGGTTCCACTGAAACCAGGAAGCAAGAAGCAAGCGATGGGCTAGCAGTAATCCGACTGCTCCGGCACTTAGAAGCAAGAGCAAGGGTTGATGGGTGAACATAGCGTATGGAACAATCAAAAAGGGCATCAGAAACACAAGGATATGGATCAAGGCAGCAGATAGAAACAGGGGCAGATGATTTCCGAATCCTGCCAGAAAGTTTTTGCGGAATCCCTGGTACATCTCTTGCTCCGATGTGTACATACGACATCGTAACGACGTTACCCCTTCGAACATTCTCACTCTACAATGATGTTGCAGGGCATGCCGGGCCAGTTCCACATCCTCAACTACATTTTGCTTCACTGCCTCATGCCCGCCAATCGTTTGGTAAGCATCACGCCGAAATGCAATGCACTGACCGCAGGCGGCGGCAAAGGCGGTTCGAAAGGTGCGGCGGAAGGGCATGGGCATCCATCGGGGTGAACGATACACATAGATCGACGGCAGCAAGGTCACAAGGGCATAGTACATGAGTGGAATCACGGTCTTCTCCCAGAATGTACCAAGGGTTTGATGCGGCCATATGGTTAACATATCGAGTTGATGCTGCTGAAAAGCAGTGTCAATACGCTTCAGGAACGTGGGCTCGGCAATCGTATCGGCATCCAAAAAAAGGAGAAGATCACCACGGGCCTGCTGTGAAAGTTGATGGCATGCCCAGGGTTTCCCAAGCCAATCTGCCGGTTTGGGTTGACCCTCAAGGATTGTCAGAGGCTTTTCCTGTTGATCAAAAAGGATCTTCTGCTTCCGAAGCAATTCCGGAGTACGGTCGTTCGACTGATCGTCTAGAACCAGTACTTCCAGTGGGGTGACAGTTTGATGTCGAAGTGATTCCAGCAAAGCTTCGATTACCTTTTCTTCATTGCGAACGGGGATACATACCGATATGTTCCATGAGGGAATTCCCGTATCTTCGTGCGAGGTTTCTTCATGGGTTCCCCGCTGGGTTTTCCCGTGGTTTCCCGCTTGGGACTCTGCATGGTTCTGCTCGGATTTCCTTCCTGGCAATTGGCCAGGCATCAGTCCGGGTTTTTGCATGACTTGCCCTGGGAGGCGCGTTAGTTCAAACCGGTTTCGTAGAAGCACAGGCGTGGTTCCCATCAACCAAATGAGAGAAATGACTGAAGTCCAAAAGAGAAAAACGTCCAGCATAGTGATGAGTAATCCTTGTCGTACACAATTATCGAAAATAAATCGAAAGATTGCTCTGTTTCGGCGCATTCCACAGGATCTAAGGACTGATCGTAGCTTGGAAAGCGGGTTTGGAGGGTATAGATGAATATCTTTTCAGACCCTGCCAAAGATACGAAAACATCGAAGCCAAAACCGGGCAGTTATGAGTGGTGGTATTTTGATGCCGTGGATGAGAACTCGGGTCTGAGCCTGGTTGTGATTTTTTTTGATGGGAATCCTTTTTCGACCCGGTATATCGATCAGCTG
>PZPG01000016.1:2493-24879 GCA_003045995.1 Bacteroidota bacterium | reverse complement strand
TGAAGATCGCAGAGAGTACGAATCATTTATCCACGCAAGGTGGGGCGAATGTACATGCGTCCGGATTTCCCGCGATCAGCATTGCTGTATATGAGCATGGAAAGACGCTTTTTTACAGCTTTGAGGAAGTTTCACCGGATCGTGCCTCGTTTTCAGACTCGATTTGTGCAGGCAACGTCGGAGAAAATCAGTTTCGGGCCTCAGTCCACAATGGAAAGTGGACCTACGAACTGGAACTAAATCAGACACTTGCTTCCGGGGAACAGTTTAGGGGGTGGTTTCGGTTTGATGCAAACCATTCTCAGATTGAAGGAGGGAAATGGGAGGATGGAGATCCGCCGTCCGAGGATGGCTCATCGTTTCTGCATGCGTGGAATTTAGTGATGCCCGCCGGCCGGATGACGGGGGAGATGAGTCTGAAGGGACCTAAACCATTCTCTCGCACAATGGACGGCAACGGATACCATGATCACAATTTGGGGTTGGAGCCGATGAAAGATTCGTTTCAAGAGTGGTACTGGGGTCGTTTTCATGAAGGTGATCGTACGTTTCTTTTCTATTTGATGCATGAAAATGGCGAATGGTCGCACAGAGCATGGTGGATTCGGGGAGATGGGACTGCCGAGCCCTATGTTGGCAGCATCCGACTTCAGGATCCTCAGCGAAATGGTTTTAACCTTTGCTCAGCTCGCAAAATTGAGGGATCGGGAGAACATGGGCGGTTTACCATCCAACTGGATCAGGTTTTGGACAATGGGCCGTACTATCAGCGGTTTCGGGGTCGGTTGATTGCAACAAGGCCCGTATCAAAAGCATCAAGTGGGTCAAGTGGGACAAGTGCGTATAATCACCAAGATTGGACAGATACAAAGAATTTGCAGAACGAGATAAATGTCGAAGGCGAGGAGCTTATCAGCAGTATAGGTATTTGCGAGTATATCCAACCCGGCCGTATTTATGCCCGGTCATTCTGGCCCTTAGTGAAGATGCGGATTCGGTATCCGGGAAAACCTCACTGGGTACAAAAAAGCCCTCGATTGTATCGCTGGACTTGGTGAGTTGTCTGACTTGGTGAGTTGTCTGACTTGGTGAGTTGTCTGACTTGGTGTGTCGCTGGACTTGGCAATTCGATCCACCTGGTGCGTTCTTGGTCTTTTGCAAATTACTGCACCTGGTACAAAGAAGGATGATTGCATGTTTGTAGCATCATTTCCTGTATCTATCTGTCCACTACAAAGTAGTTGTATTCTCCCTGAAGCGGTTTGCTGTCTTCGATGAGCAGGGATGCTTCGCCACGGATGTCGATGATTTCTCCACCAAGATAACTTTTTGCTGCAGAACGGGCTACCCAGTTTAGCTCACCTAAAATTGAGAATTTTTCCTGATCGCTGGTCCGAACTATGCGAATGGTCTTCCCGTCAGATAACTGCAAGTCCATGACGGATGGAATGCGTACGCCGAAGGCTGTACTTCGGGTTGTTTCCCGTACACGTTCAATACCCGACAGATTCACATCTCCACCATTTCGCTTCGAGAGAATGTATCCAATTGTTTTTTTCTGCTGATTGCCAAGGGATCCTCCGCGAGGCGTGAGGCAGTAGATGACGGTCCAGTTTTCTTCATCCTGGTGCCAAACGAATCGTTTTCCGCTGTCCATGAGCTGGATAGTGGTGCGGTATTGATGGGTATGATCCATGTACGCAGTTCCGGTGACGCTGGATCGGCGGTCGTTAACGGCAACATGTCCGGTTGCACGTGCGTACGGGATGTGGGTGATGAGACCTATCCGGTTGCCGTTGAGTATAAATTCTCCGTCATCCCACTGTATTCCGGGTGCAATGTCGCTTAGAGTGAGTGAAATGTCGTACCGGACTCCATTTTTCTCGGTTTTGAATACGATTTCATGCTCGTCTGGAAGCAGGCCGCGAAAGTACAGATCCCGGTTGTCCTGGAGCTGAAAAAGTCCGCTTCCATCGTCTTTTTTTTGGATGAGGCGGTTCAGGCCGTATTCACGGGAGATTTGATGAATTTCCCCGTCGGGAAACAGAACGGATACCCGTGCGCCGGTAACGGGGGCTTTGAGGCTCCCGAAGTTTACGGCACTGAAAATCAGGTGTACTTTGATACCGTTGGTAAAGTAAAATTGGTAGTTCCAGAACTCGTTGAAGTGATTTCCCTTGAGGCTTTGAGCCCATATTTTCTCGTTAGGAACAGGCTGTGGTCCACCGGATGGATTGGAGGATTGTGCGAATGCCAGCTGGGAAGCCGGGAGCGATGGAAAGAGCGGTACCATCAATCCGAAGAAAAAAAATAAAAGGGTGAGGGAAAAAGTTTTTTGGTTTACCAACCTATGCGTCCTCGTTTCTCGTCGATGAGTATTTCATTGATTTCGGGGTCTTCGGGCATCACAAATCCCGGAGGAGGCGTGAAGGCGTCGTAGGACCATGGGGCTTCCGGGTCTTGCTGAGCGTAGTTGATGAAGGTTCCGACAATGGGCAGAGCGGTTCGGGCACCCTGACCAATGCTGTTTGGGTTGTCTTTGGGGAATCGGATTCGGCGATCTTCCCCGCCAACCCAGGATCCCATAACAATGTGCGGCATCATGGCGACGAACCAGTTGTCGGCGCTGTTTTGCGTGGTTCCGGTTTTGCCCGCGACATCTTGCCGTACCCCGTAAACATTTCGGAGGCGAACCCCCGTTCCGTGGTATCCGTCGCCCCCACGAATCACGCCTCGCATCATATCAATCAGCAGGTACGCCGTCTCGGGACTAATCACCTCCTCGCTGTACTCCGGATAGTACTCTACGAGTACGTTCCCCTCCTTGTCCTCGATCCTGGTTACCGCAATCGGGTCTACGTGTACGCCACGGTTGGCAAAGGTGGTGTAGGCACTCACCAGTTCCAGTAGCGTCACTTCGCTGGTGCCAAGCGCAATGGACGGGTAGGCGGGAGATCCGGACATGTCGATGCCCAGACTACTAGCCATATCTCGAATTTTTCTTGCTGCTACCGATAAATCATTGAGCCGATTTGTATTAGGGGCGCCCGATATTTCCGGAAGAATGCGCACCGTTACGTTGTTGAGGCTTCGAGCCAGCCCTTGGCGCAACGTTACAAGCTCGGGTCCATCGGGGACGGAGGGGTCTTTCGGGTTCCAGCGATTGCCGGCTCGGTCGACAAAACTAACCGGGTACTTAGAAAAACGATGGTAGGGCATGTATCCGTTATCGATGGCAACAGCATATACAAAGGGTTTGAACGTGGAGCCGGCCTGCCGCCTTGCCTGATGGACATGATCGAACTGCTGTTTCCCGTAGTCGACGCCACCGACCCATGCCAGTACATGCGCGTTGACCGGATCTACCGCCAGAAAGCTTGCCTGAAGCCGGGTTCGTTCCCGCATCACCCCGGCAATAAACGCTGAATCGGCCTCAAGGATGTCGAATAGCTCCCGCTCGGTGGTTACGCCATACTCGGAAAAGCCATTTTTGTATTCGTCCGTTTCACGGATGAAACTGCGAAGAAAGTCGGGGTAGGTTTCCCAAAGTTTATCCATGTATTCGCCGTCCGGTCTGGTCCACTCTTGTTCGAAGGTTTGCTGAAATTCGGTAAGTCGTTCCCGAACAGCCTTTTCTGCGTAGGATTGCAGGCGGGAATCGATGGTGGTGTAGATTTTGAGCCCGTCGGTGTAGAGGTTGTAGCCGTTTTCTTCGGTCCATTGCCGAACTTGCTGGCGGACATACTCGCCAAAGTAGCGGCTCTCACGACCACTTTTGGAGGGTGGACTGTACTGAAGCACAATCGGTTCCTCTTTGAGGTGATTGAAGGTCGGCTCGCTGATAAAACCACGTTTCATCATGAGGGAGAGGACAATGTTGCGACGTCGTGCAGAGCGTTCCGGGAAGAGCCGGGGATTGTACGCATAGATCGCCTGAAGCTGCCCTACGAGTGTTGCGGCTTCGGACACAGTGATATCGGAGGCGGGTCTGCTGTAATGGGTTTGGGCGGCGGATTCGATGCCAAAGGCGCTGTTGGCAAATTCGACCGTGTTGAGATACATCTCAATGATCTCGCGTTTGGTGTAGTTTTGCTCGATCTGGATGGCGGTGATCATCTCTTTGAGCTTCCGGGTGACGGACACTTCGCGGCCGATTTTTCGGTAGAGGTTTCGGGCCAGCTGTTGCGAGATTGTAGAACCGCCTTGAATTTGGCCCTGAATCCAGTAGTAGGGCAGGGAGATGATGCGTTCGATATCCAGGCCCCAATGAGTAAAAAAGCGATGGTCTTCGGTGGCGATGAGGGCATTGACGATGTTGGGTGAGATCTCGTCGATGGGCACGTACGTACGATTTTCGATGAAATATCGGTCGAGGATGGCACCGTCTCGGCTCATGACGGTGGATGCAATGGCGGTTTCGGGGTTTTCAAGTTCTTCGATGGATGGAAGCCCCTGAAAGAGATGGTTGATGTAGAAGCCACTTGCCGTTAGGATGATCAGCACGGTAGCAAGGGCAATCTGTTTGGCTTTTCGTTTATGATCGGCGAGCGTGTCGGACGTTTCAGCCCCCGAATGCTTTTGCCGGGCTTGCTGCTCCCGAACCTTTTTGCGGTATTCGGGGTCATGAAAAAAACGTTCTTTATCGATATGATTTGGATCGTCGCTCATGCGTGTATGTTCAAAAATGAAAGTATGATCGGCATAAAAGTAGGATCGTCATATCGGACTACACCTGCGCATCCAAACGGTGTGAGTGATGTCGACCCGGTTTAGCAGATGGTTGGTTCGTGGAATGTAACGATTTTACCGATTCCGCGGTACGAAGACACTGTTGTTCCTCGTCCCATCTAACGAAGCTGAAAGAACCGTTCGTATATTTCAGCAACCGGAAACCGTCAAAAAAAGCAGGGAGCTGCAATATCAACCCGCTTTCTACCTTTTTTCGTACAGCACGGTGAACGTGACCATTCATAACGACATCCATTCTCCTACGGCCATCGATTCCCATGCTGCCATTGATACTCATGCTGCCATTGATACTCATGCTGCCATCGATTCCCATGCCGCCATCGATGGCTCCATCTAGTTCTGCCGAGGATTGCAACAAGGATTCGGACCACGAACTGAGGCCCTGAGGTTTCACCTGAAGTCGTTTTCCCTTTCTGGCCGAGAACCATCTCATCAACCCGAGTCCAAACCTTGGAGGAAGCAGACCCTGATAGATTGCCACGAACAGCGGATGCCGGATGATACGATGGAAGAGGGGTCTTGGGTACCGGAACTGCGGGTTAGCAAGTCCATCGCCATGATGCATAAAGACTTTGAGCCCGTCCAGGTCGATGATTTTGTACTCCGATTGCAGGTCAAATCCAAGGGTTGCAAAGTGCCCGCGCGTCCAGTTGTCGTGATTGCCGGTGATATAGGTAGTGTGGCGTCCAGTAGTCGCATGATAGGAGGCGAACGCATTTAGGATCTCAGCGCCAAGTTTTGGCTGCCAGCCTGGATACTCCATCCAGTAGTCAAACAGATCTCCGAGGATATGAATCTGCAGATCTTGCTTTTCCGCATATTGGAGGAGCCCCTGCAGTGCATGGCGAATGTGATGCTCTTTCTGAGGAGCATGACGGCCAATATGGACATCGGATAGAAAGAGGTGGGTCATCAGGCCTTCTAAATTTTTCGCTCGATGATGTAGGAGGTCAGATGGGAAAAATCGTCCAGGCCACGTTCCACAGGCAGTGACCGAAGCAGTTGTTCCGCCTTTTCGGTGTACTCTAGCATTCGCTCCTGAGATTTCCGGATGCCGCCATGTTCATGTACAAATTCGACGATCTCTCGTATATCGCGGCTTGTTTTTTTGCGCTTACGCATTTTCCGGCGAATGGCACGTTGCCCCGCTGCAGATTGCTGTTCGAGAGCCTTGATGAGCGGCAATGTAACTTTGCGCTCTTTGATGTCGTTTCGTTTGGGTTTGCCGATGTCATCCAGCCCGTAGTCCAGCAGATCGTCTTTAATCTGAAAGGCAATTCCAATGTTCATACCTACCTCGCGCATAGTCTGGTTGATATGTTGATCATCGGTGACCGAGCGAACCCCGCATTCACAACAAGCAGCGATGAGGCTGGCAGTTTTCTCGGAGATGATCTGAAAATAGCGCTCTTCGGTCATGTTGAAGAGCCGGGCGGTTTTGAGTTGCCGTAGTTCGCCTTCGCTCATGAGCCGTACCGCATTGGAAAGAATCTGCAGAAGGTCGTACTCTTTATGGTCCAGGGCGATGAGAAGCCCTTTGGACAGGAGGAAATCCCCTAACAGTACACCGGCTTTGTTCTTCCATAACCGGTTGATGCTGGAAAAACCACGCCTCTGATCCGATTCATCCACTACATCATCGTGAATAAGGGTTGCGGTATGCAGCAACTCGATCATGGTGGCTGCAATATAGGTACGGTTCGTGATGGGGCCGAACATGCGAGCAGACATCATCACCAGAGTGGGGCGGATCTCTTTCCCTTTTTGGCGGAGAAGATAGCGCAGAATAGAATCCAGTACCCGTACGTCGGTATTTACTTGCTCTTTAAAGAAGGATCGAAACTCGGTGAGATGTGCCTGAACCGGTTCTGTAATCTCCCGGAGTGATTGCGGATTTCCGATGGTTTTTTTGATGATAGGTTCCTTCTGCAGGAGTGCAGTTTCATGCATGTTTGGATTCCGTTAAGTCCCGAGAAAATAAGAGAATTACGCATAAAATGAAGATGTAAATTTTTCATAATCTGTCTGCAGAGTGTCCCTGAAATGTTTTATCTTCAGTCCGAATTTTGTACCCCGGTTGGGGATTCGGTAAAACGTTCTAACGAACCGTGTCTGCTCGTTTCCTTTCGGGACACTTTGTGAAGTACACATTGTGCAGTTTATATTGTGCAGAATACGTAGTACAGTACACGCAGTACATCTTGTATAGTCAATTTTGTGAAGTGTGAAGTAGTTTACAGTATGCAACATTGTTGAAGTGAGAATACCTTCAAAAAGTTCAATAGGTTGCAATATACATTCACAGGTTGCAATACACATACACAGGTTGCACTACACATTCATTCGAAATAACGATCAACCAAATCATCATTAGCTCTATGGCAAATATCAACAAGATCAAAGGAAGAATTGGAATTTTGACGGGCGGAGGAGATGTCCCGGGACTCAATCCAGCAATTCGCGGCGTGGCGATGCGTGCAATTCGGGAAGGATATGAGGTGATCGGTATTCGTCGCGGCTGGGGAGGGATGATCGATCTGGTTCGTGATGAGCAGGCAGACAACAGTAAGAATTACATCACACTGGATGAAAATGCCGTGATCCGGGCGGCACGGACAGGTGGAACGTTTCTTCACACCTCGAGAACCAACCCGAGCAAGGTAAGCCTGAAGGATATGCCCGAGCAGTATAAAGGTAAATACACTGACGACATTAATGATCTTACGGATGAGGTTCTAAAGAATCTCGATTTTCTGGGCATCGATGTGATGATCCCGATAGGTGGAGATGATACGCTGAGCTACGGAGTTCGTCTGCATCAGGAGGGCTTCAATGTGGTGGCCATACCGAAAACAATGGATAACGATGTGCCTGGCACGGATTATTGTATCGGCTTCAGCACCTGCATCTCGCGAACGATACAGCTGGCGAACGATTTGCGAACGCCTACCGGATCCCACGAACGATTCCTGGTGATGGAAGTATTTGGTCGTTATGCTGGTTTTACGGCCATTTTACCAACTCTTGCCGGTGCAGCAGACCGATGCCTGATTCCGGAGTATGAGTTTGATGTGGATGATCTTGCACGTCTGATGGTAGAAGACCGGCGCAACAGTAAAAGTAATTACTCCTCTGTGATGATTTCGGAGGGCGCCAAGATGAAAGGTGGCGAGATGATGTTTGAAGGTGACGAAGCCGACGCTTACGGCCATAAAAAGCTGGGAGGTATTGGGGATGCGGTTGCTCGGGAGCTTAAGAAGCGATCGGCAGCCTACAATGGTGGCCGCGAAATCGGAATCATCAATCAGAAACTTGGTTATACGGTACGCGGTGGTGCACCTGATGCTATCGACTCCATCGCGCCGATGGCGTTTGGTAACATTGCCCTGAACAAAATTATGAAGGGTGAATTTGGCCGTCTTGTGGTCTTGAATGGCGGACGATACGGGGATGTCCCGGTTGATATCGTGACCAGTACCAAAAAACTGGTGAACATCGATCTATACTACGATAAGAACCGCCTGCGTCCTCGATATGATGTATTTGAGGATCAGCCGCTCTTTATCATGGCAAGCCAGGTCATTAGCAAATGATTGTTGCAGATCTGACGCTGGCCACATCGTTTCTGGAGGAAAATGGGTTATTCTCGGCCCGGGAGAAGGCACTCGAAGCGTTCCGCACGGTGCAAAACCGTACCTGCAGAGGCGCAGAGTGGTTGGGCTGGCGAAGAGTTCTAAGTGAACCGGATGATGCACTCCTGGATCGGATCGATACCCATGCTCGCAAGATTCGTGAGCAGGCAGATCTGTTTATCGTTTGCGGGATCGGGGGGTCCTATCAGGGTGCCAAAGGGATCTTGCATGCATTAAAAAAACCTTTTCACCAGCGGCCGGACGAGCCGGAAGTGATTTTTGCGGGTCAGCATCTGGGAGGACGGTATTTGGCTTCCCTGATAGAATATATGTCGGCTCCCAAAGCGGACGGATCCCCCAAAGAGGTGGTGATCAATGTGATATCGAAGTCGGGTACTACGCTCGAAACCGCCAT
Source organism: Bacteroidota bacterium (assembly GCA_003045995.1). Taxonomy (GTDB): domain Bacteria; phylum Bacteroidota; class Rhodothermia; order Balneolales; family Balneolaceae; genus Sam29DG08-bin30. The sequence continues at coordinate 16,083 of PZPG01000016.1, read as the reverse complement.
TGCGTTTCGATTGCTCCGTGAGTGGATGGAGGAGCGATATGGTGTGGATGCCGGTGGCAGAATTATCGCTACAACAAGTCCTCAGGGCGGTGTGCTGAATCGGTTGGCTGAGGCGAACGGCTACGAGAAGTACGTGATTCCTGACGATGTCGGCGGACGCTTTTCTGTGTTAACGCCGGTAGGTCTGCTTCCGGTTGCGGTTGCCGGCCTGGACAGCAAGACCCTTTTCTACGGGGCGGTAGGAATGTTTGAATCTTTGGAGAGGGATCCCGGCAATCTACTCGATTATGCAGCGGCCCGCTACCGGTTCCATGAGGAGGGGATTGCTCTCGACCTGATCTCGAGTTTTGATCCGGAGTGGCGGGAAATGATCGGTTGGTTGCAGCAGCTTCTTGGAGAGAGTGAAGGGAAGGAGGGAAAGGGGCTGTTTCCGGGGGTAGCATCCTACACAACCGATCTGCACAGTATTGGCCAGATGGTGCAGCAGGGACAGCGTAATCTGCTGGAAACGATGTTGCGTATCAGGCGCCCCATGTCAAATCTTTTGATTCGTGAACGTGAAGGGAACGTGGCAGGAGTGGATGATGGCCTGACCTATCTGGAGGGAAAATCATTGCATCAGATCAACCAAAGTGCAGAGGATGGAACCATTCGCGCACATGTAGACGGCGATGTGCCGGTGATTCAATTGATGGTGGATGCCATGGGTGAACAGCAGTTAGGAGAATTCATCTATTTTTATGAACTTTTCACAGCAGTATACGGTACGATGCTGGGTGTAAATCCGTTTGACCAGCCAGGTGTTGAGGCCTATAAAAAAGCGATGTACCAGCAACTCGGAAAGCCTTCGTAGTTAGCGTAGACCATTCATCCGAGTAGTCTTGGTTTTAGGTGTGATGACTTTCAGACATAATCATTTCCACGGGCAAGGTTTATGAGTGAGCAAAATTCCACAGTAAAAAATCGATATGTGGCGGTGGCCGGAAATATCGGTGCCGGTAAGTCCTCACTCACGGGGCTTTTGGGGAAAAAGTTTCAGTGGGAAACATTTTTTGAATCGGTGGATGATAATCCATATTTGTCGGATTTTTATGAGGATATGCGACGGTGGAGTTTTAATCTGCAGATCTATTTTCTTTCGAGTCGTTTCCGCCATCAAAAAGAGATGCTGGAGTCTAGCAGAAGTCTGATTCAGGATCGTACCATCTATGAAGATGTGGAGATTTTTGCGAAGAATTTGCATCGTATGAATCTCATGAGCGATCGTGATTTTAAGAACTATTCCGCTCTATTTCATCAGATGAGTTACTATCTGCGGCCTCCGGACCTGCTAATCTATTTACGGGCGGATGTTCCGACGCTGGTACGGCAAATTCAAAACCGCGGTCGTGACTATGAAAATACAATTCGGATTGAGTATCTGGAGAGTTTGAACACCTTGTACGAGGATTGGATTTCTCGTTATCCCCATGAAAAACTGATTATTGACACCGATCATCTGGATTTTGTGAACCGGGAGGAGGACCTGGGGAGTGTGATCCGGCTTGTAGAGCAGCGTTTGTTCGGTTTGTTTTAAATTGCTTTGATAAAAGGAGTTTGTTATTTTACCGTGCTATTAACACGAAGACAAATGACACTCCGATTTTCGATTTCTTCAATACCTCAGGGAAAGAGCACCAGAGCGGTGACGTTGCAGACGGAGGATCTGCCCGAATTCCCGGAAGATGTTGTTTTTTCAGGGGGTCAGTTGGTGCTGAATTTTGAGAAAACCGACCATTTCCTGAAGGCTGATTGCTCAGTGGAGGCAGAGGTCACGCTTCGGTGTGATCGTTCCCTTCGTGAGTTTCAGAAGAGTGTACGTGCTACGTACATGATTCTTTTCAAGCCAGACGTACTGGAGGAAACAGAAACGGAGCAGTCTGCTATTCGCCAGATTCATCCGGGAGACACGGAGATTGATCTGTCCCGGGAGATACGCGATACGATTTTACTCAGTTTGCCACTTCAGCGTGTTCATCCGGACTATATCGGTGAAGATGGAAAAATTAAAGAATATCAAACCAAAACTTTTGGTACCTTTGGCGATTCCGAAAATGGGACGGACCCGCGCTGGGACGCACTCAAAAAGCTTTCGGAACAAAGCGAACAAGGAACAGACGGCACATAATATTTTCAATAACGATTGAGATCCATTTATTCATCGGATCCATCAAATAGATAGAACGAACCAATGGCACATCCTAAACGAAAAACTTCCAAAGCAAGAAGAGACAAACGCAGATCTCATCTGTCACTGGATTCTATGAATCTCGTAAAATGCGACAATTGCGATGCACTTCACCGACGACATCACGTTTGCATGTCTTGCGGCTACTACAAGGGTAGTGCCGTAATCAATATGGATTCATCCAGGTAATCACGCCAAAACCAGAACCGATGATCATTGCTGTCGACGCAGTAGGTGGTGATTTTTACCCTAAAAATCCCATTACCGGAGCTCTTCGGGCGATGGAGGAGAATCCGTCTGTCAGCATTTTATTTGTGGGTCCGGAAAATATGATCCGCAACGAGCTTGCCTCGCTTGAGTATGATACCTCGCGGGTCGATATCCTTCATGCGCCGGAAATTGTGACCATGGAGGACACTGCGTCGGTTGCCATCAAAACGAAACCATACTCATCGATTACCGTGGGAATCAAAGCCCATCAGCAAGGGCGTTGCGATGCGTTTGTGAGTGCTGGAAACACCGGCGCATTGCTCGCTGCTTCTACGATCTTGCTCGGCAGGCTGAATGGAGTACTGAGATCTACCATTGCGGCTACGTTTCCAACGCTGAAAGGTCCCGCACTGTTGATCGACGCTGGGGCCAACCTCGAACTTCGCCCCGAGATGTATTACCAGTTTGCCAAAATGGGCAGTATTTTCAGTGAAGTGATTCTGCAGCAGGAGTCCCCAACCGTAGGTCTTGTGAATGTAGGGGAGGAGCGGGAGAAGGGAACGGATATCCACAAGGAAGCCTACAAGATGTTGGAAACACTCGATAACTTTGCAGGCAACATTGAGGGGAAGGATATTTTATGCGGCACCACCAATGTCTTTCTAACGGATGGATTTACGGGTAACATTATTCTGAAATTTGGCGAATCTATTCCGGAGATGCTCAAATTGAAAATTGCTCAGACCATGAAAGAGCAAAAAGTTGATGAAGCAACACAGAACATTGTATACAAACTTCTGAAGGAGTCACTCAGCGGATTTGATTACCAGGCCATCGGGGGTGTTCCCTTCCTCGGCGTTAACGGAGTAAGTTTAGTCGGCCACGGAAACAGCTCCCCGGCGGCCATCACCAATATGATCCACAGTGCAGTAAATTGCATACGGCACCGGCTCAATGAACGAATTGTAAGTTCTCTACACTAACCAGGTTCAGCAAACAGACAGCCGGTTTTTCAAACGAACCCATCCATTATGTCAAAACGATATGCCGGGATAACAGGTACGGGACATTATGTACCTGAGTATGTGCTCACCAATCAGGAACTCGAAACCATCGTAGATACCAACGATGAGTGGATCCGAACCCGAACAGGAATCAGGGAGCGGCGCATCCTAAAAGATAAAGATAAAGCGACCTCCTTCATGGCCACACGTGCGGCAGAGGAGGTGCTGGAACGTACCGGTACCGATCCAAAGGAGATTGACGTAATTATCGTGGCCACCGTTACCCCGGATTATATGTTTCCGGCAACGGCCTGTCTGGTACAAAAAAATATTGGGGCAACGCGAGCCTACGCATTTGATATGCTGGCTGCCTGTTCCGGCTTTTTATTTGCATTAACGACCGGTAGCAATATGATTGAATCGGGCCGTGCACAGAAAGTTTTGGTCATCGGTGCGGATAAGATGAGTTCCATTGTTGATTATACAGACCGGAACACCTGTATCCTTTTCGGCGATGGGGCCGGCGCTGTTCTACTCGAAGCCTTTGAGGAGGAGACCGGAGTGATCGATTATGTACACTATACAGACGGTGACGATCAGTGTCTGTTGTATCAGCCGGCTGGTGGAAGCAAAAGGCCCGCCTCCCATGAAACCGTCGATCTTCATTTACACTCATTGCGTCAGGACGGGCGGCCGGTATTTAAAAAAGCGACCGAGGGTATGGCAGACGTTTCTGCGGAGATCATGCAGCGGAACAATCTCACCGGTGAGGATGTGGACTGGCTGGTACCCCATCAGGCAAACCTCCGAATAATCTCGGCTACGGCAAACCGGATGGGTCTGGATCCCTCGAAGGTGATGATCAACATCGATAAGTATGGAAATACAACGGCTGCAACCATTCCACTGTGCCTGTATGAGTGGAGTGACCGCTTGTCGAAAGGAGATAAGCTGGTTCTAACTGCGTTTGGCGGGGGGCTCACATGGGGAGCGACCTACGTAAAATGGTCCGTGTAAAAAATCCAACATGGATGACAACTAAGACGAGAGCCTCAATGAAAACAGCAATTTTGTTTCCCGGACAGGGATCCCAGACGGTCGGCATGGCCAGGGATCATATGGAAACAGATGATCAAATGCGCACTCTTTTTGAGCATGCCAATGAGATTGTTGGGTTTGATTTGACCCGGCTGATGTTTGAAGGTCCTGCCGAAACGCTGATACAGACTCAATACACGCAACCGGCCATTTACCTGCACTCCTATGCATTGTATCGGTCGCTGGCCGAACGTGGTACAATTCGGGGTGATGTAATGGCAGGGCATAGTTTGGGGGAGATAACAGCGCTTGCAGCTGCCTCGGTTTTGACGTTTGAAGATGGATTGCGCCTGGTGGCAAAGCGGGGGAGCCTGATGCAGAAAGCCGGGGAGGAGCGCGAGGGAGCAATGGCGGCCATCATCGGAATGACGGCGGAAGCAGTACGGCAAATCTGTTCGGAGGCTTCCGGACAAACTGGACTCATTGTTGTGCCTGCAAACGACAATTCCGAAGGCCAAATGGTTATTTCCGGAGATCCGGCCGCAGTGGAAAAAGCAGCGGAACTGGCTCGGGCTGCTGGTTGCCGACTGGCAACCATGATTCCTGTGAGTGGTGCATTTCATTCCCCGCTTATGGAGCCCGCCAAAGATGCATTTCGCGAGGTGTTGCAGCCAGTTACGTTTGCAGATGCCAAGGTGCCTGTATATAGTAACTACTCAGCAACGTGTACCACAGACGGTGAACGTTTGAAAGAGAACTTGTTGTTGCAATTAACAAATCCGGTTCGATGGAGGGAAACCCTGCTGGATATGTCGGGACAGGGTGTTTCGGAATTTATTGAAGTGGGCCCCGGATCGGTATTGAAAGGACTTGTTAAGCGCACGGTGAAAAGCGCAGAAATATCGGTATTCAATTAAACCTTTTGTTATGATTGATTTAACATCCAGATCGGTACTAGTCACAGGGGGAAGCCGCGGAATTGGGCGCTCGATCGCTTTGAAACTGGCAGAATTAGGAGCTTCTGTAGCCATTACGTACAGCCGTTCCGCCGATGCGGCCCAGGAGGTAGTAAAGGAGATTGAAGCCGGAGGTGGTAAGGCTCTGGCACTTCAGGCAGATGCTGCGGATCTGGAAAGAGCGTCCGCAGTGATTACGGAGATAACCAGCGAGTGGGGCGGACTGGATGTGCTGGTAAACAATGCCGGAATAACGAAAGATCAGCTCATTCTCCGAATGACCGAGGAGCAGTGGGATGATGTACTAACTACCAATCTGAAAAGTATTTTTAATTACTGCAAAGCGGCGGTTCGCCCGATGATGCGTTCCCGAAGAGGATCTGTTATCAACATCGGATCGATCGTCGGATTATCCGGGAATGCTGGACAAAGTAATTATGCTGCGTCCAAAGCTGGAATGATTGGATTTACCAAATCATTTGCCAAAGAGTTTGCCAGTCGAAATATTCGGGCAAATGTGGTGGCTCCGGGCTACATTACTACCGAGATGACTGAGTCCCTCGAGGAAGCAGTGTTGGAAAAGATCCGGCAGGACACCCCACTTGGGCGTCCGGGAACTCCCGACGAAGTTGCCGCGCTGGTCGCATTTCTTGCTTCCGATGCAAGCAGTTACATCACCGGGGAGGTAATTCGGGTAGATGGTGGTATGGCGATGTAGCATCGTAAGTAGCAGTATATTTTTTTGATCAGAAACCTTATTTTCACGAATCTTTTATTTCTTAACCATAACTAATCCACATATCTATGTCACAAGACGTACAATCTAAAGTCCGGGCAATCATCGTCGATAAACTTGGCGTTGATGAATCTGAAGTAGTATCAGAAGCGAATTTCACCAACGACCTTGGTGCAGATTCCCTGGATACCGTTGAATTGATCATGGAATTTGAAAAAGAATTTGATATCAGCATTCCGGATGAGGATGCAGAAAATATTGCCACCGTTGGTGATGCAGTAAAATATCTGGAAGAAAAATCCTGAATCTAAAATCATTGAATGTATGACAGCACGCAGGGTCGTAGTAACCGGTATCGGTGCATTTACACCTGTTGGAAAAACAGCCCCTGAATTTTGGGAGGGGCTGATTTCCGGGAAAAACGGTGTTCGTCTCATTACACATTTCGATACAACAGAGTATCCGACCAAGTTTGCCGGCCAGATAGAGGACTACGATCCGGAAGTATACTTCCAGCGTAAAGAGGCTCGTCGAATGGATAAGGTGACCCAATATGGGTTAATTGCCGCAGACGAGGCGATTCTGGATAGTGGTATCGATGTGGATGCAGTAGACGGAGACCGTGTGGCTGTCATTGTGGGAACCGGAATTGGTGGCATGAAGACGTTTTATGATCAGTCGATCAGCCACAAGGAGCGAGGCGTTCGTGGTGTTTCACCTTTCTTCATCCCAATGTTGATACCGGACATTACGTCTGGGCAACTGGCAATTAAATACGGATTCCACGGGGCAAACTACTGTGTGGTTTCTGCTTGTGCAACCGGATCGCATAACATTGGCCTTGCCTACGATACCATTCGATATGGTCAGGCGGATATGGCGATTTGTGGTGGAACGGAATCTCCTGTCAGTGAGATCGGGGTGGCTGGATTTTCCTCGATGAAAGCGTTGTCTACCCGAAATGAATCACCGGAAACAGCTTCACGTCCGTTCGATCAGACCCGCGATGGGTTTGTTTTGGGGGAAGGGGCTGGAATGATGTTTATTGAATCACTCGACTCGGCACTGGCTCGCGGTGCAAAGATCTATGGAGAAATTGTCGGCCACGGGTTTTCGGCCGATGGGTATCATATCACAGCACCGGATCCGGATGGAAACGGAGTTCGATTGGCACTGAGAAATGCGTTGAAGATGGCGGGTATCCAGCCGGAAGATGTGGATCACATCAATATGCACGGAACATCTACCCCGTTGGGAGATATTGCCGAAACACGATCCATCAAGCGTGTGTTTGGTGACCATGCCTATAACATCAACCTGAATTCAACGAAGTCGATGACGGGTCATATGCTCGGTGCAGCCGGTGCAGCAGAATCGATCGCTGCCCTCCTTGCAACCTATCATGATTTGATTCCGCCAACGATTAACTACGAAACACCCGATCCAGAGTGCGACCTGAACTATACTACCAACGAGGCCGTCTCCCGAAAGGTAACTTACGCCATGAACAATGCGTTTGGATTTGGCGGACACAATACCACGCTTGTATTTAAGAAATTTCAAGAGTAGAGCCGGAATATGTTTCAATCTCTGAAACACTGGCTGAAGTTGAAGGAAACCCAGAAGGCTGTGAAGTACGGCGAAGTTGATACGTCCGGCGTGGCTACTACATCAGAGAGAACTACGGAAAGAACTTCGGGGGAGACAACTACGGGAGAGGTAACGACCGGGGATGCTTCAACAGGGAATGAGTTGATCCGAAATGAACACAGTCTGGAAGACCGTGACAGGTTAAACCGCTTGCAGGGTCTGATTGGCTCTCCCATCAACCCGAATGAAGAAACAATATTTCTTCGGTGTTTGAGGCATCGTTCACTCACAGATCTGAAATTGTTTCGAAGCCATGAAACCTACGAGAGGCTGGAGTTTTTGGGGGATGCGGTTCTTGAGCTCATTGTTTCGGAACTGATTTATGAGATTTATCCGGAGGAAGATGAAGGGTTTTTGACCAAGTTTCGGGCAAAAATTGTGCGAGGAAAAACATTGGCATTGCTGGGTGAGAAGCTGGGGCTTCATGAACTGGCGGAGATCAGTGTATCGTCGGGGGCAGGTAAAAGGCATATTTCTCAGGGGATTTTGGCAGATCTGTTTGAGTCGTTGGTTGCGGCGCTGTATCTGACGAAAGGGTTCGAGCCAACCAGGCTATTTGTTCGTGAAGCGGTGCAGAATTATTTGAATCTGGATCAGCTTTCCAGAAGGATTGATAATTTCAAGAGTTTGCTGATGGAGCATTTGCAGGCGTCGCAGCGTCCATTACCAGTGTATCGGGTAACGAAGGAGAGCGGGCCGGATCATCAAAAAATATTTACGATAGGCGTATTTCTGGAGGGGGAATTGATGGGAGAGGCCAGCGGAAAGAGTAAGAAAGAGGCAGAACAGCGAGCAGCACAAGTTGCATTGGATGCATTGAATCAGCAGGAGGGTTGAAATGAATGCGACAATACGTTCGATAGATGTTGGAAACTCGGAACAAGTGATCGAGTTTGTGTGGTCGGACGGTTTGCAAACGAAATTGCCACTCTTTGGGCTTCGGAAAAATTGCCCGTGTGTGGAGTGCCGGGGCGGGCATGATCGTATGGGGACGTATGAGTTGCAGTTATTTTTTGTTGACCCTGTGCGGGAGTACCGGATCCTGAAAGCGGAAGTGGTAGGAAACCATGCTTTGAAAATTCATTGGGACGATGGCCATACTACTGGGATGTATCGGTGGGAGTTGCTTCGCTCATTGTGTGAAGCTGTGGAAGAGGCCCGGGGGAAGTCTGGAGAGGATGTGCAGGGGTAGAGGTCAACCGTTGCAATAGGTTCGGTTTCCCCCTATCTTTAAAACTCTTTTACATAAGTTTTTCACAGTTATTGATGCATTATGCCAACCTGGACATTACACGCTGAATTTACTTTTGATGCCGCCCATTTTATCGAAGGCTACGATGGTCCCTGTTCACGGGTTCATGGGCATACCTACCGGGTACTCATGAAGGCGAAATCGCATAAGTTAAGTCCGTCTAAGTATCTCAAAACACCGGAAATGGTTTGTGATTTTGCGGAGTTAAAGTGGGTGGCTGATGATGGGGAAAAGGGTGGGTTGGATCATACACTACTCAATGAGTCGATTCCGGTCGCAACCACTGCAGAACGGATTGCCGAATATATTCACAAAGTTACCAAGGAGCGGATCCCCGAGCATATTGAACTCACCGTCACGGTTTGGGAAACGGAAACCAGTTGGGTAGAATACACGGATAAAGATGTATAGAACAGGTGAAGCAGCGGCCATTGCACAGCTTCGGGAGAGAGACGAGTTAAACCAATGCACATTGCCGCTCATGGAGGATTTTTACACCATTCAGGGAGAGGGAGCGCACACTGGAAAACCAGCTTATTTTATCCGTACTGCAGGGTGTGATGTCCAGTGTTGGTGGTGTGATGTAAAAGAGAGTTGGGATGAGGAGAAACATCCGCGCGTGACGGTCGGGGAGATTGTGGAGAGAACGGTAAAAAGTGGTGCCCCTTTGGCGGTGATTACCGGAGGAGAACCACTTTTGCACAATCTGGAGCCGCTTACGATTCGGCTTCGTCAAGAGGGGATTCGGGTTCACATTGAAACGAGCGGATCTTCGCCGCTTTCCGGTGTTCTCGACTGGGTGACTCTATCCCCCAAACGGTTCAAAAAACCTCTTGTGGAGAATTTTCCCTACGTGGATGAGCTTAAGGTTGTGGTTCTTACCAAAAAGGATCTGGCATGGGCGGAGGAGATGGCGGCTTTATGTCCTGATACGGCTATGCTGTTGCTTCAGCCGGAGTGGGATACTCCTGAATCTATCCCGTTGATTGTAGAGTATGTGAAGGAGCATCCGAAATGGGGAATCAGTCTGCAGACCCACAAATTTATGAATGTGCCGTAGGGGTGTTACAGGCCCCATGGATGGTACGACCCTCAGAAAGTTCACCCTCCGATGGGAGATGCACATCACTGCAATCTCTTCTCAACCAGTGAGCCGTTCCGTATCTGCGTAATGCGGTTCGGGTAGCGGCGAACAATATTGTAATCGTGTGTGACCATGAGAATGGCCATCCCTCTATGATTGATTTTGGTGAGCAGATCCATAATCGATCGGCTTGCTTCCGGATCCAGATTCCCAGTGGGTTCGTCGGCAAGCAGGATTCCCGGCTCGTTAACCAGTGCACGGGCGATGACAACACGCTGTTGCTCTCCACCCGAAAGATCATTGGGCATCGACCTCCGTTTATGGCTTAGCCCGACCTGGCCTAATGCTTCCATCACCTTCTCTTTTATCACACTACTTTTATGCCCTGTAACTTTCAATGAGAATGCTACATTTTCGTAAGCGTTTCGATCCGGCAAAAGCTGAAAATCCTGAAATATGATCCCCAGACGCCGGCGAAGCAATGGCACTTTCCGATCGGGCAGGTTCGAAAGATCCATATCCGCCACACGAACTGAGCCGGTTGCAGGTTTAATGTCGCGGTAGAGCAGTTTCAAAAAGGAACTCTTGCCGGATCCGGTTTTACCAATGAGGTAACAAAACTCCCCGTTTCTGAGCTCAAACTGGATATCGTTCAGCACCGTTTGATCCCCGTACTGTACTTTTACCCCGTCCATTTTGATAACATGTTCACCGTTCTGTACGCTCATGGGTTTCTTGTAAAGGTTTGATCTGGCTTTCCTATTGATAACAGTACTGGCAGAAAAAGTATCAACATGGCAGGATTCATGCAACGTCCGAATCGGATTCCGAACGCTGAAGCACCATCGTAATACGCAAACTTTTCTGGCCTGCGGGATTCAACGTGAAACCATCGTAAGCGGCAATCAGCGAAAACGGTGAAAGGGCGACCATGGTGAGCATCTCGTCGAGGGTGTAGATTTTTTGGCGATGCTTCTCTACATACCGCTGGTCGGTTTCATCCGGCTCCGAACCGGTTTTGATAATCGTGAATTCATTGATGTGAATGCATTCGTCGGGTTCATACCGACTGCTTCTTCGATAGCGCCAGGGTCCCGATTCGCCACTCATCTTGTCCAGATATTGGATCGCTTTGTGTGAATTTCGGGGGGTTGTAAAGTCGAAAATAAACAATCCTCCAGGGTTCAGGTGATCAAAGGCATTCCGTTGCAGCGTTTGAATTTCGGATTCGGAGTGTACGTAGTTGATGCTGTCGAATACCATATAGATCACATCAAAGGTGCGGCCAAGTTGAAAATCCAGAAAATCCATCACCTCGAACTCAACTCCGGAGCCATATTTTTTTGCCTTTTTCTGTGCCATTCCAATCATTTGTGGCGAACGGTCGGTCGCTACGATATTGTAGTCGTCGAGGTGGCTCATCTCAACCGCCATGGTTCCGGTTCCGCACGCAAGTTCCAGCAGGTCGGCAGGATCGGGGTGATGTTCGTGGATGATACGGTCGATATATTCCGTCCACGCTGCATAACTTACATCCTTCATTACCTCATCATAGATGTTGGCGAGTGCACTGTATTGCTCTGTGATGTGTGGTTTTGGCTGCTCCATTCGTTGTGTGATGCTTTCTATGCTGTGCTACCTGTGATGCTGTGGTACCTGTGATGCTGTGGTTGTAGTTAACTTCTTTCGGGTTGATGGGATTCCCGCCTTCGCTTTGAACACTGCAAGGCCAGATGCAGTGCGGCGATCATGGAGTCCGGATTTGCACGGCCACTCCCTGCAATGTCGAAGGCGGTACCGTGATCCGGTGAAGTACGGATGAATGGTAAACCCGCGGTGATGTTGACGCCCCTTCCAAAGGAGGCAGTTTTGAAGGGCGCAAGACCCTGATCATGATACATCGCGAGTACAGCATCCGACTGCGTGTATTGTTTCATTCCAAAAAATCCGTCTGCAGGATGAGGGCCGGACACCTCTATTCCTTGATCGGCAGCTTTTTCCAGTGCAGGACTAATGATCTCGATCTCTTCGCGACCAATCTGTCCCTCGTCTCCTGCGTGCGGGTTCAGCCCAAGAACCGCAATCTGTGGAGATGCAATACCGTGATCGATCTGGAGCGTCTGATGCAGGAGGGTAAGTTTAGTGAGAATTCTCTCTTCTGTGATTTGGGAGGCGATGTGCGAAACGGGGATGTGTTCTGTGACAAGAGCTACCCGCAGGGATTCGCTCATCAGAATCATCAGAACCTCGTCCGGATGCAATCCGCAACGTTTGGCGAGGTAGCCGGTATGCCCCGGAATTGTATAGCCTGCCAATGCTATGGCGTGTTTGGACAGCGGTGCCGTTACCATGGCATCTGCAACCCCAGACAGGCACAAATCGATGGCTGCATCTACTGCCAGCATGGCAATTCGTCCTGTTTCGGCGGAGGGTCCCTGAGTGTGACTCTCAGAGTCCAAACCTAGCGGTTCGTAGAGCAAAGGCGCTGCTCCTGACCGGGTTTCGCCACTCATAGTCCGTTCCAGTAATGCTTTCTCTAACTTCTCCTTAGAACGCACCACCTCCGGATTCCACTCGATTCCCAACCGGACTGCCTCCTCACGTAAAACATGCTGCGGACCAACAACCACCGCCTGAAAGGTTTTTTGCTGTGTGATGTCGAGCGATTTTAGGATCACCTCCGGACCGATACCATGGATGTCCCCAACCGTGATTGCAATAGCAGGCCACCCTGACTGGCTTCTATCCATTCCTGAAGGGTTCCATGGGCTGATCCGGTTTCCCATCACTCCGAACCCTTATTCTGTTCATTTACTGCATTCGAGTTCACCAACCGGAAATCGCCAAAGCCGCTTACAGCCTCAAACAGGTACTCTCTATTTGGGTACGTCCATCGCTCTAGTGTTGGCTGATCGGCAGGATAGGTTCGATCGATCTTTTCCGGAGGCCCCATCAAAATCCAGGTGCGTCCCCGGTCTGTATCAAATCCTCTCATTCCAAACGTGGTGAACTTCTCATACGACTGGTCAATACGCCGGTAGTACTCGGTCATCAATTCGTTATACTCCGTTTTAGGGGTCGGGTCTTGCTTTGCCCAGAACTCACGGAACGCACGCTCTTTTTCCGAAAAACTACCCTCTTTCATCGATTTCACCGTTTCTTCAGGTAGAATGAAACGCAACATATCGATCGAAAGATCCAGGTTAAATAAGCTGAGTGGCATGGTTTGCCAGAGCGACTGTACCTTTTGGGTAAGTAGAGGTTTGGCAAGGTCGGTTTCGGTTTGATGTAAAGTAATCTGCAGTCCGGTATTTGGAAACGATGTAGCGTCGACGGGTACAAAAATCCAGGTGTGAGAGTTGGTGTTGGGTTGACGGGCGAGGTTGGAGGGTTTGAGGTTGGAAGATGTGAGGTTGGTGGTTGTTGGGTTCGA
>PZPG01000016.1:0-2477 GCA_003045995.1 Bacteroidota bacterium | reverse complement strand
GGTGTGGAGTGGGTTGATGCGGTTGTCATCCGAATCGTTAGATCTTCACCGGCGTGCATGATTTCCTGAAAGCGGAGTTTATGCCTTTCGTAGCCAGAGAGGCTTTGCGTGAATAATGGTTCTGTTTGCGGGGAGACTTGTAACTGCAAGGACGGATCTACTGGCTCTGCCGGATCAGATGGATCCGGTTGTATCGATGGGCGAGGCGTCTTAGCATCTGGTCGCATTGTCCGGTCTATCGTAACGGTAAGATCTTCTCTTGCAATGGAATCCGGCAACACAAATGCCAGTACAAATGGTTTCCGGTAGAGAACTGAGTTTCCGTAATTGAGTAGTGAAAGATCCCAGTGTACTTCGGATGGTAACGAATCATGGATTGCACTGCTGAGTAGAAGTACGTGTGGTTCGTTAGATTTTTCTGGATCGGGTATGGTGACATTGAAAAGTGGACGGGAACGTTTTCGATTGGATTTTGCCTGACCATACCGGATTTCTCCATGATAATCACCGGGCTGAAGCTGGGTAACAATCGCACCCTGGAGGGTTATGCCGGGATCGCGGGTTTGTTCGTAGGATTCTGCAATCACGGTATCGATTTGGGTTTGCCGAAGAACGGAGGGCCCGTTGATTTCCCGCTTTTCGCCTCGACCCTCCTTGTAGGAGCCTTCAAAAAGATCAAGTTCGATACCGAAAAGGGTTCGGTATTGTTCGCGTGGCTGATCCTGATTGGACTCATCCTGATTGGACTCATCCAGATTGGACAGATCCTCATCGGGCTGGTTCTTTGCGGCATGCGCCAAATCTTGAGATGGGCTGGCGGTTGTTGTCGAGGTTGCAGTTTCGGTTGTGGCCGCAACGGCAGTACTGTCTATGGATTCGGCATTGTCTTGCAGATTCTCCTGCAGGGTTGTATCGACGATTTTTTCGCCTGACGGTTCCCGCATGTCCGTGCCGGTGGTGGACACACCGGATGCATCCTCATCACCCCGAAAACGAATAAAGGAGAGGGATCGATAGGGGATACGATAACTTGTGAATACGATGGTTTCTGTACCGGAACCAGGGATCAAGATGGTGGAAAAGGTGGGTTCACCAGCTTCTGTGCGTTGGAGGATCTGCTCATAGGTGCCAGCAGGTTTTTTTTGAGTAGAGTCGGGAGATCGTTGTTGTTTTGCCGACAGATCGGGGTATGGGAGTGTAAACAATAAAATGCTGAGTGCACAGAAGAGTGGGAAGCGACTTCGGTGGCTTCGGGAGCTGTGGGAACTTCGGGAGCTGTGGGAGCTTCGGTGGTTCAGGAGACGGCTTACTTGAGTGAATGTAGATTCAGGAAATATTGGAATCATTGTTTTCTTTTTGCTCAGTGGTTGCGCTGTGAAATGTGAGTATACCGGATCCAAATATGTTACGGCTGGCACGCTGTGGAATATACGTAAAATGAGTCGTGATCACAGAGGTTTCAGGCTGTACATTGATGCTGGCATCCATTACTTTTATTGGGTACTACCGTAACGAAAAAAAGATTGGAGTTGATATGGGAGCTTGGATGAAAGATCAAATAGCTTTGCTGCAGCAGTTGGAGGTGCAGATTCGAAAGGGAGGTGGTGAAAAACGGATCGAAAAGGAGCACAAAAAAGGGAAAATGACAGCAAGAGAGCGGATCGATTTTCTGTTGGATGACGGGGTTCCTTTTGATGAGATCGGACTGTGGGCCGCGTGGGATATGTATGAAGAGCAGGGTGGATGTCCGTCTGCCGGGGTAGTGACAGGAGTGGGGAAGGTGGCCGGAAGAGATTGTATGATTGTTGCCAATGATGCTACGGTGAAGGCAGGGGCATGGTTCCCCATGACGGCGAAAAAGAATCTTCGGGCGCAGGAGATTGCGATGGAGAATCATCTGCCCGTGATCTATCTGGTGGATTCGGCGGGGGTCTTTCTGCCGATGCAGGATGAAATATTTCCGGATAAGGAGCATTTCGGGCGTATTTTCCGAAATAATGCAGTGATGAGTAGCATGGGGATTCCTCAGATTGCTGCCATTATGGGAAGTTGTGTGGCTGGCGGTGCGTATTTGCCGATTATGAGTGATGAAGCGTTGATTGTGGATGGAACCGGGAGTGTGTTTTTGGCAGGCAGTTATCTTGTGAAGGCCGCCATCGGAGAGCAGGTGGATAATGAAACGTTGGGAGGAGCCACGACGCATACGGAGATCAGTGGGGTGACCGATTATAAAGTGAAAGATGATGCGGAAGCTCTGCAAACGGTTCGGAGGCTGGTGAAAAATTTGGGTCCGTTTGATGTGGCGGGTTTTACGCGACACGAGCCTATTGCCCCTTCACAGGATCCGAAGAGTGTGTCGGATTTGATTCCCGACGACCGTGCCAAGCCATACGATATGATGCCCGTGCTGGAGTCTGTGATGGATGCGGAGACGTTTGTAGAGTACAAAAAGGGCTATGGGCAGACGCTTATTACGG
>PZPG01000064.1 GCA_003045995.1 Bacteroidota bacterium | reverse complement strand
CTCTTCCGATCTAGAATGCAGTGGTTTCATGGGACTATGTCTAGCATTGATCGTTGATCGGTAATAAGAAAAATTCGGGTTGATGGGATTCAGGTTTGATCAGTTTCCGGGTGGATGAAAGGATCACATCAAACATACAAAATTGGGAGAGCATGATTCAAAAGAATGATTCAAACAATCTGATATCCAATCCAATATCGAATAGAAGGAATAAAACTCAGGGGAAGAGGAAAGAGGACATCAACAGATGACAAGGTAAAACACAAATATCGAGGAGAAAAAAAAGCCCCACTGCTCTGGGGGGGGAGGGGGACGAGCAGCAGGGCTAAAACTGTTTCAAGAAGATAAGCACTTCTCAATTCGTTGTAAAGATATAAACGAAAAAAAACGCATTAGTGGGACCGGGCGGAATCGAACCGCCGACGCACGGATTTTCAGTCCGTTGCTCTACCAACTGAGCTACAGTCCCGAAACGCTCACCAAATCACACATCCAAAACATGTGACGCAAGCTTTCCCAAAGGGCACCAAATATACAACGCAATCAGACTAACTTCCAAAGCAATTGGCCAAATTGTTCGGCAGCTTTTTTTCGAAAAAATCCAAATGCAACAAGATCACTCTCAGCAAAAGCATTCACGAAAGACGGATGTATTGAATACAGGCTCTAATCACAAAATTTTTTTGTGGAATGCTATATAATACAGAGATAATATTGCACTTGTAGTTTTGCAGTCGAAACTTTTACTCTACACTCAACCTAAAGACTCATCGTTTCTATGAAAAAACTAATTCTCTTATTTCTCTTTTCATTCTCATCTGTTGTGGCACAGGCTCAAATTTCGGGCAAAGTTGTCGATGCAGAAACATCCGGACCACTTCCGGGAGCAACGGTCGTTGTTGAAGGAACCACAACCGGGGTAACCACCGGATTTGATGGCTCATTTATCATCGACGTAGAAGAAGGTACTTCTCTCCTGATCTCATTTGTTGGTTATGCTACTCAGACGGTAGCTGCGACAGATGGAATGATCGTCAGGTTAGAAGCGGAATCCAATGTTCTAGGTGAAGTGGTTGTGACTTCCGGTGTAATTGATATTGCCAAAGTCCGAGAAACCCCTGTGGCTGTGTCTACAATTTCTCCGGCAGAAATTGCCCTGAAAGTAGGAAATCAGGAGTTTCCCGAAATCATGAACAAAACACCGGGTGTCTATGCAACCAAGCAAGGCGGCGGGTACGGCGACTCACGAATCTCACTTCGAGGATTTGATCAGCGAAATACATCCTTCCTCATCAACGGTCAGCCAGTGAATGACATGGAAAACGGATGGGTTTATTGGTCCAACTGGCAAGGGCTCACCGATGTTTCCTCTGGAATTCAGATTCAGAGAGGTTTGGGTGCTTCCAGACTGGCAGTACCTTCTGTTGGTGGAACGGTATCTATCTTTACACGGGCAGCAGAGCTCAGCCCAAGTGCATCTGTAGCTCAGACAGTTGGAAACGATGGTTTTACAAAATCATCACTCACGTACAATTCCGGCAAAAATAGCAGTGGCTGGGCATCCTCCTTTTTGCTCTCATACTGGGCTGGAAACGGATATGTATACAACACAATGGGTGAAGGATGGACCTATTTTGCTGCTGTTGGTTATGAACCCGAGGGATCGGCACACTCTTTGAACCTATCTATCCTTGGCGCAGGACAGTGGCATCACCAGCGGGATGCATGGGTATCCATTCGTGATTATGAGTATTTCGGTGATTCCGGTATCGATCAAAGATGGAACTCAAACGGGGGTACGCTCAACGGGAAAGAGTATTCAATGCGCAGAAACTTTTATAACAAACCCCTCGCAACATTCAACTGGGACTGGAAGCTCAACGAAAATCTCCAACTCAACACTTCTCTGTATGCATCTGCAGGACGAGGTGGAGGAACCGGTCCGCGCGGGGGTAATTTCCGTGATGCAGCTTCCGATATTCTCCCATTCCAAAAAGATCTGTATGAGCACTATGTGGAAAACAACCGAGGGCCACGTGATGCCGATGGATTTATCGATTTTGATGCGATCATACGTCACAATCAGAGTTCAACCGACCCATACACGGGTGGTGTTGGCAACTTTGCCGGGTCCCTGATCGGGTCCAACGGTTTTCGGGAAGATGGAGTAAACCGTGTTGTTCTAATCCGACGCGCCTCCATGAACTCACACGATTGGTTCGGTGCTATCTCCAACCTAGAATACGAAAAAGACAATCTGCGGGCATCCGTTGGCTTCGATCTCCGAAACTATACCGGGTATCACTACCGTGTTTTGAATGATCTGATGGGCCTCGATGGGTACTATTCAACCGGGAACGAAAACTCTGCAGGTCAGATCATTGAAACCCTGATCGAAGCATCTCCCTTCAACGATACCGGACTTGCCGGACCGAAAATCGACTACTATAACATCGGATACGTTGGATGGGCAGGCATCAATACCCTGGTAGAGTACACAACAGACACCTATACCGCCGTGTTGCAGGCCGGACTTTCCAACCAGTCTTTCCAGCGTGAAGACCTGTTCGACCAGCCAGGCAACCCACTCTCCGAAACAGTGAATCTGGGTGGCGGGTATATCAAAGGGGGTGCGAACTACAACATCAATGAGCAGATGAACGTATTTTTCAATACCGGGTTTATCTCTCGACAGCCTAATTTCGATGCTGTGTTCCCCAATTTTGCGAACATCAAAAATCCAGATTTGCAAAACGAAGAGATCATATCGTTCGAACTTGGATACGGGTACCTTGGATCTGATTTCCGCGTGAATGTGAACGTTTACAGCACAAGCTGGGGAAATCGTTTTATCTCCCGAGAATTTGCAAACGCTGCTGGCGAAGAGGGAACAGCACAGTTTAATGACATCGATGTACGGCACAACGGTATCGAAGTCGAGGCTGATTACCGTCCCATCAACAAGCTAAAACTAACCGGTATGCTCTCCATGGGCGACTGGAAATACACCAAGGACTTCGAATCTACCCTCTTTGATGATGCACAAAATCAAATTGGTACGACCACACTCTACACCAAGGATGCCAAAGTGGGTGATGCCGCACAGTTTGTAGCCTACTTCGAAGCCGACTACCGAATTACGAACATGATCAACGCCGATCTTGGATACCGGTTCGTAGATGGTCTCTACGCAGACTACAGTATCACCGACTCCGACTTCACGCAACCAGACAACCTCGGGGCCCTTAAGCTTCCATCCTACGGTCTGGTCGATGCTGGTATCACCGCAAGATTTGATCTGTTCGGCCGGGATGCTTCCTTCCGTGTGAACGTGAATAACCTTCTGGACACCACCTACATTGCAGAGTCAAACTCCAACATTCATGCTACCGATGCATCTGAAACATGGAACGGAATCGACACTCGTAATTATGTCTGGTTTGGCTTCGGACGCACCTGGAATGCCACCCTCAAGTATACTTTCTAAGGAGTTGATACTCTAAAAGAAATATATACCCCGCGTATTTATTTATCTGAAATAGTGCAAAAAGGCTCTCTTGACAAGGGGGCCTTTTTTTTATTTTCAACCAACACTCCTTGAACTTCTCACATTGAGCTTTCCGCTTTGAGCTTACCGCTACGAAAGCTATTTTCTTGCGACCTACACGGACACACCTTCACAAAACACAATTGCTACCCATGCGAAATTCTCATCCATCTCATTCATCCCTCCCATCTCATTCATCCCTCCGATCCTATCCCTGCCTCCCATCGACTTCCAATACACGCCTGCTCTCTCCCATCAAACCGCTCCTTTTATCACCCCTTTTTCTTGCTTTTTTTGGAACTCTTTTTTTTCGGGTTGATGCGATTGCCATCACGACTCAGCCAGGCACCCTGACTTCCGGGACCCCGGTGACTCTAACCATAAACCCGGCAGAAACACCGGGTGCAACAGCAACGCAAGAATCAGCCGCAACGCAAGAAATAGCCGCGACCCCGGACTCAGCCGCAACTCCGGACTCAGTTGCAACACCAGACCCCGACCGCCCCTGGGACGTCACCGAGCATCGCGCTCCGTACAAAGAGATCGCATTCGAAACGGATGAAGGTACCTGGATGAACCTCGACATCAGCCCGGACGGAAAAGAGATCGTGTTCGATATGCTAGGCAACATTTATATCATGCCGGCGGAGGGGGGAGAGGCACGACCGCTGCGCGAAAGTATTGCCTACGAACTACAGCCTCGATTTAGCCCGGACGGCACAAAAATTTCCTTCACCAGTGATGCGGGTGGCGGAGACAATATCTGGGTGATGAACCGCGACGGCTCCGGTGCAAAGCAGATCACCAGCGAAACGTTCCGGCTTCTGAACAACGCCGACTGGACACCGGACGGCCAGTACCTTATCGCGCGAAAACATTTCACCTCCGGCCGATCTCTCGGAACCGGCGAACTTTGGATGTATCACATCACCGGCGGATCGGGGATTCAGCTTACAGAACGGCCAAACGCCCAGCAGGATGTGGGACAACCTGTATTATCCCCCGACGGGCAGTACGTATACTACAGCCAGGACGTCTATCCTGGTGGCTATTTTCAGTACAATAAAGATCCGAACAGCCAGATCTACGTCATTCGCCGATACGATCGCGAAACCGGCGACATTGATCAGGTTACCGGAGGCCCGGGCGGAGCGATCTCCCCAACCCCATCCCCGGACGGGCGCCATCTTGCCTTCGTACGAAGGGTACGCACTCAGTCGGTTCTGTTCGTTCGCGATCTCGAAACAGGGATCGAGCGACCGGTATACGACGAAATGAGTCTGGATCAGCAGCAGGCTTGGGCGATTTTTGGCCCCTACACAAACATGGCCTGGACGCCGGACTCGAAAAACCTCCTCTTCTGGGCCAAAGGAAAGATTCGCTCCCTCGACCTGGCCACGCTAGACGCCTCGGTGATCCCCTTCACCCTTACCATGAAGCAGCAGCTCGCCGAACCGGTGGCCTTCGATTACGATCCGGCACCGGACACCTTCACCGCCAGAGCTGTTCGTCACGTCCGCACCTCTCCCGACGGCTCTCTTGTGATCTTCAATGCAGCCGGTCATCTCTACAAAAAAGAACTTCCCGATGGCACCCCAGAGCGCCTCACCGACGACAACGTGCTGGAGTTTGAGCCTGCATTTTCCCCCGATGGACGCCAGCTTGCCTATGTAACCTGGTCCGACACCGATATGGGCTCCATTCGGTTGCTCCGCCTCGACAAACGCCGCGCCAAACCAGAAACTCTTACGACGGAGAAAGGCATCTTCCGTGAACCCTCCTTCTCCCCGGATGGCAAAACCCTCCTGTTCCGCAGAGAGTCGGGAAACAATCATCAGGGGTACGCCTACACATTGCACCCGGGCATCTATACGATGGATCTCGACGGCAATACAAATGGCAGTAAAGACGACAACAAAGACGGCAAGGGCAACAACGCCAGCAATAAACGCCTGATCCACGAATCCGGGTCCTCGCCCATGTTCAATCACACCGGCGACCGGATCTTCTTCCGTCGTGGCACCGACTTCCGAAGCGTCGACCTCCACGGCCAGGACGAAAAAACGCACTTTTACTCCGAATACGCTATCGACCACACTCCAAGTCCCGACAATCAGTGGGTGGCCTTCACCGAACTCTACAAAGTGTACGTAGCACCCATGCCCGTCACCGGCTCCGACCTCAACCTTCACGCCAAAACCAAAGCAATCCCGGTTGCGCACGTAGCCGAAGATGCTGGCTACAATCTCCACTGGTCTTCCGACAGCCGCACCCTCCGCTGGAACCTGGGTGAGGAACTCTTCTCCGTTTCCCTGGAGGATGCGTTCTCTTTTCTTCGGGGTGATGCGGATGCTCCGGCAGGTTCTGGCGACACAACAGACGCGAGCGACACAGAAAACACCAGCGATCTTCCGTTGGGTCATCGCGAGGGAATTCGCCTTGGGCTCGAGCTCAAGACCGACATCCCGGATGGAATCATTGCACTCACCGGTGCGAAGATCATCACCATGAATGGAAAAGAGGTCATTGAAAACGGCACCATTGTAATTCGGAGCAATCGAATCGAAGCGGTAGGCACCGCAGAATCGGTATCCATTCCGAATGACGCCTTTGTGATGGACCTGGAGGGGAAAACCATCATGCCGGGAATGGTAGATGCCCACGCCCACATCGGTAATTTCCGCTATGGCCTCAGTCCGCAGCAGCAGTGGCACTACTTTGCCAACCTGGCCTATGGCGTCACCACTGCCCACGATCCATCTTCCAACACCGAGATGATCTTCTCCCAGGCAGAGATGGTTCGTGCCGGCACGATGATCGGCCCTCGTATCTTCTCCACCGGTCGGATTCTCTACGGAGCCGAAAACATCCAGAAAACAGTCATCAACAACCTGGAAGACGCCCGTTCCGCGATCCGGCGAACCAAGGCATTTGGTGCCACCAGCGTAAAAAGCTACAATCAGCCACGACGCGATCAGCGACAGCAGGTGCTTCAGGCCGCGCGCGAACTGGAGATCCTCGTGATGCCCGAGGGCGGTTCCACCTATACCCACAACATGAGCATGATTATCGACGGCCATACCGGTGTAGAGCACAATATTCCCATCTTCCCTCTCTACAACGATGTGCTCTCCATGTGGGGACAAACAGATGTTGGATACACGCCCACACTGGTGGTGAACTACGGGAGCATGAATGGCGAGTACTACTGGTATCAGCACACCAACGTATGGGAAAAAGAGCGACTGCTGAGCTTCACACCAAGAGGTGTGGTCGATTCCCGCTCCCGCCATCGCCTTAAAGTACCCGAAGAGGAGTATGAAATCGGACACTTCCTCACGGCAGCTTCGGCCAAAGAGCTACACGATCGTGGGGTAACCGTAAACATGGGAGCGCATGGACAGCTCCAGGGATTGGCGGCACATTGGGAAACGTGGATGTTTACGCAGGGTGGGATGAGCAATCACGACGCACTCAAGGTGGCAACCATCAACGGGGCTAAATATATCGGGCTGGATGAACATATCGGTTCCCTGGAGCCCGGCAAACTGGCCGATCTGATTGTGATCGACGGAGATCCGCTGGCCGATATCTATCAAACCGAAAACGTTCTTTATACGATGTTGAACGGTCGCTTGTACGATTCCGCCACCATGAATGAGATCGGCAATCACCCCAAAGACCGACTTTTATTCTGGTGGGAGCAGCTAGGCTACGACGAGCGATTCGACTGGCATGCCATCACCGGATCCGAAACCGAAACCGGATGTGTGTGCCAGACGCGGCATTAGAAGAAGTTTGATATGAGACTTGCATACTATGAGACTTGCATACTATGAGACTTGCGTGATCTTGAGAATGGCATACTATGTGCCGGGCATGATCTTGAGACTGGCGTGATCTGAGACTGGCATAACCGAGGCCAAACACGGCATTCACCAGATGTTACGCGTAGCTAGCATCGAAACAAAGACAACGCCAAAAGAGAGCAGCTCCGGGCCTAATTCATCTTGGCCCGGGCTTTCTCGATCAGCTCCTGAATCTCCTCTTTCGAGAGAATCATTTTGCGCCCGCAGTAGTGGCACACGATCTCCTGCGATTCGCCCTCCATCGATTGCAGGTCGTCCACGTGGAGCATCGACATCGCTGCCTTAAATCGTTTCGGAGAGCACCGGCAGAAAAAGTGCACCGGCTGACGCGCCAGCTCCTTTACATCAAACGGCCTGGACGCCATCTTCATCAAATCGTCAATATAATATCCGCTATCCAGCATCTCCGCGATCGGCTCCAATTCCGACAAAGACTCTTGCAACCGGGCCATATCCTGCTCGTCGGCATCCGGTAATCGCTGAATCAGCAATCCACCCGCCTGTCCTACCGAACCATCATCCCGAAGGGAAACATCCAAAAGCACCGCCGACAAAACCTGCTCCGACTGTGCCATAAAGTGTGCGATATCCCCATTAATATCACCCCGAACCAGCTCAATCGTGCTCATTTTGGGTTCCGCCTCGTTGTAGAGGGTTTTTGTGACGGTAAGCAACCCAACCCCGAGACCGTCTCCGATCGACCCCTCGCTAAGCACGGCTCCCGGATCCTTCACGTATCCGCGAATTTCGCCGACCCGATTTGCCTCGGTTGTGATCGCTCCCACAGGCCCGTTCCCCTCAAACCGAAGTTTAATCCGCTCCTCGCCCTTCAGCTCCGAAGCCAGCAACATCGCCGCCGTGAGCGCACGCCCAAGTAAAACTGTGCTGAGCGGCCCCAGCGAATGATTCTGCCGCGCCGTTTCCACAACATCTGTAGTCTTCACAACGCTGATTTTAAATCGACCCTCCGGCTCGATCCCCTTAATCAGTCGATCTTTCAACATAAACTCTTTCTTTTTTGACCTCTGCTTCGACAAATCACTCCTCATTTCGTTAATACCTCGTTATTCTGTTACTTATCTACGTTGTTTTTTGTCGGGTTGATGGATAAGCCACATCGCGTTGTGGTGCCTGCGTTGCGAGGGATGCGCCTACAGTGCGGGTCAAGCTTGCACTTTGAGGGAGATCACTGCACTTCGAGGGAAACCTACACCGCAAAGGATGTCCCGCAACCGCAAGATTCACTGGCATTCGGGTTGTCGAACGTAAAACCACGTGCATCCAGCCCGTCCGGGTAATCGATCTGAATCCCATCCAGGTAGATTACATGCTTCGGATCGATCACAATCTCTACACCCGTGCTCACAAACAGATGATCCTCTTCGTTGCGATGGTCGAACCCCAATTTGTAGCTTAGCCCTGCACATCCACCACCCTCAACGGCCACCCGCAGATACAATGACTCGCCCAGCCCCTCATCTCGGCGGATCTTCTCCACCTGGCGTGCCGCCCGAGCAGTTAAAATCACTGGCTGTTCCGAAATCTCCCCAGATACTTCCGGAAATCCCGGCAGCGTAGACACGCCCGATCCCTGGGACCCCTGTGAACCTTCCGTGCCCCCCACCTCGTCCACATCATCCAGCAACGATGCAATCACATCATCCAGATCTTCCTCTTTTTTGTACTCGTTACTCATGTCTCTTTTGTCTTTTATCAAACCTGCTTAGAAAACGCATAATAATCGGTCGGCCCCTTGGTAAACAATGTCAAAATTCCGGCACTCACCAAGGTAACAAGAATTTTCCCCGCCCGATAGGTAGTCTGGTTAATCAAATCGGCGTACTTCTGAACCGTGATCTCCCCATATTCATTCAAATACCGAAACAACATCTGCTCATTCTCCCCATACTCAAACGTCACCCCCGCCTCGGCATGCTTTTGCTTCAGCACCTCCGTAAGTTCGTCACTTGCCAGCACACTCTCATCCCCCCGCCGCACATACACCCGCCGCTTCGTCTCCCCCTTCACGTACACCGGCTTCGACGGCATCTCCGGCACCTTCACCACAATTACGTCACCGGCACTGGTATGTACCATCTCGATCCCGACAGGAACCTCCGGCACACACATCTCGTGCGCCGCCTGAAACAACACAAACTCCTCCTCAAAATAGGAGCGAATCCCCCGAACAACCCCGTTATCATCGACCCCCACCAGAATCGTTCCACCCTTTGTATTCGCAAACGCTGCAATCTCCCGCGCCATCTTTTCCGCCCCCGGAACCCGTTTCTTAAACTCAAGCCAGCCACTCTCCCCGGTCTGGATTAGATTACGCAAGTCGGCCTGATGCATGGTTGATAGGGTAA
This sequence comes from Bacteroidota bacterium, assembly GCA_003045995.1. GTDB lineage: Bacteria > Bacteroidota > Rhodothermia > Balneolales > Balneolaceae > Sam29DG08-bin30. The sequence goes on along the minus strand of PZPG01000064.1, from coordinate 2,529 downwards.
TCTCTCCATTGGGAATCTTCCCGACAGGCAGTTGCCCGGCTGTTGTTTTCATCGGCTCAGTCATTCAAAGAGTTTCGGTTGGCACTTCCAAAACGCACTGTATCAAAAAATCGTGTGGAACCCCGCTGCCGCGCTACCCCGCCATCACCGCGTGATCATCGCGTCATCAAACCGTAATCTCGTTCTTCGGGTCCCGCGTCATCAAATCATACAAAATATCCTGCGGATCCGCCCCCTCAAACAGCACATGATGCACCGCCATTGTAATCGGCATATCCACACCCTGCCGGCCCGCCCACTGCGCCACCGAAGCCGTCGTTTTCACCCCCTCCGCCACCATCGTCATCTCCCCCATAATCTCCTCCAGCGTCTTCCCCTGCCCGATATGATACCCCACAAACCGGTTCCGCGAATGCCGGCTCGTACACGTTACAATCAAATCCCCCATCCCCGTAAGCCCCGAAAACGTCTCCGAACGTGCGCCCATCTCCAGCCCCATCCGCTTCATCTCATGCAGCCCCCGCGTCATCAGTGCCGCCTTCGCATTATCCCCCAGCTCCGCCCCATCCACAATACCCGCGGCAATCGCCATAATATTCTTCAGCGCCCCGCCAATTTCCGCCCCCACAATATCCTCATTCAAATACACCCGCAACATCGGCGTCAAAAACGTATCCTGAATCACCTCCGCCGTTTCCACGCTATATCCACACGCAACAATCGCCGTCGGTTTGCCAAACCCAACCTCCTCCGCATGGCTTGGTCCGGTAAGCACCCCAATATTTTTTTTCGGGGTGATGGGATGCAGCACCTCGCTGAGGATCCGCGACGGAGTAAGCAACGTATCGCCCTCAATGCCCTTTGCCACCGTCACGATGATTTCCTGCCCGGTCAGCAGCTCCTTCACGGCCGTTGCGGCCGATCGAATCGCATGCGTAGGAATCGCAAATAGCACCACCTCCGCCCCTCGAAGCGCCTCCGCAGGCTCATGAAATGCCAAAATCGATTCGGAAAGCGGCAGGTCGGTAAGGTAGATCGGGTTGATGTGATTCGCATTGATGCCGTCCACAATCTCCCGTTCCCGTGCCCAGATTCGCACCTCCAGTCCCTTCGCTCCCAAAACACTGGCCAATGCCGTGCCAAAACTACCCGCTCCAAGAATTGCGACCCGTCGGTTTCCCATCAACCCGTCCCCCCACTTCCTTTGGCGCCTGCACTTCCAGCTCCTTTACCTCCAGCGCCTTCACTTCCAGCTCCCACACTTCCAACTCCCGCGCCTCCAGCACCTTCACTTCCATCACTCCCACTTCCTTTCCCCGGTTTACCCGACCCCACACGGCGCTCCGTACCGCGCATCAGCCGCCCGATATTGCTTTTGTGCTTCAGGATAATCATCAGTGCAATCACGCTGGAAAAGAGGAAAAAGCTGGTTTCAATCTCCACACCAAACAGGTAGATAAGGGCCAGCTGGGCGAACGGGTAGGCTGCCGAACTGCTGATGCTGGCGAGCGAAACGTACCGGCTGGTGAACAGCACAATCAAAAAGATGCTGAGGGCGATGCTAATGGAGATCGGCTCGATTCCGTAAAGCATCCCACAAGCGGTGGCCGCACCCTTCCCACCGCGAAACCCAATATACACCGGAAACATATGACCAAGCACCGCCATCAACCCGCACCAAATGAGAAAATCGGTTTCCGTAAACCAGCTAAGGCCAAGCGAGGAGCTTACCGCTTCGTGTCCGCCGCCCCAACCATAGGCAAGCTGGCTAATGAACAGGGTAGCCGCCAAGCCTTTAAAAAAATCAAAAAGCAATACCACAGTTCCGGCTTTCCTCCCCAGCACACGGAAGGTATTCGTTGCCCCGGCATTCCCGCTCCCGGAATCCCGCACATCTTTTCCATAGGCCAGTTTTCCTAACCACACCGAACTGGGGATCGCCCCGGCGAGATAGCAAAGGAAGAGGGTAAAGAGTGTAGCGCCCATGAGTGGAGTTAGATTCCTACAAGTGTTCTTACAAGTGTTCTTACAAGTGACGTTCGGCGTGATAGGAGGAGCGTACCAGCGGCCCGCTCTCCACATGCTCCAGGCCGAGCGTTTCGCCAATCTCTTTGTACTCGGCGAACTGATCGGGGTGCACCCATTCGATCACGGGGTGATGCATTTTGGTAGGCTGCATATACTGCCCAATCGTGAGCACATCCACCTGATGATCCACGCAGTCCTGCATAAGCTCGATCACCTCCTCCCGCGTTTCGCCAAGACCGGCCATAATACCCGTTTTGGTTCGCAACCCTTGCTCTTTGCAACGCTTGAGCAACTCCAGCGATCGCTCGTACCGCGCTTGCGGCCGGACGGTTCGATACAGCCGAGGAACCGTCTCCAGGTTGTGGCTTAGCACATCTGGCGGCGTATCGATCACAATCTGCAGGGCATCCCAATCTCCCCGGAAATCGGGAATAAGGGACTCAACCGTAACGCCGTCGATCGTTTCACGCAGCACGCGATGGCACTCAGCAAAGATCGGCG
>PZPG01000063.1:9389-12367 GCA_003045995.1 Bacteroidota bacterium | reverse complement strand
AAGCTACCGAGGGATCAGCCCCGGCAGCTTTAGCTACTACTTGAAAGAATCGTTTGAAACGAAAACCTCGCGCTTACTTAATAAGCGTCATGCTTCGCGCTACCGACCCACTCTGCGTGAACAAACGGTAGATATACACCCCGCTGGAGAGGTCACTGGCATCGAACGCCACGGTTTGCGATCCCGCACCAAAGGTTTGATTCTGCGCAAGCACTGCCACTTCCCGGCCGGTAATATCGTAGACCTTCAGGGTGATTTGCTGCGCATAGGGCAGGGCAAACTGAATGGTTGTAGCTGGGTTGAATGGATTCGGATAGTTTTGCAGCAGCTCCACCGCAACCGGCAGCACCTCATTTTCCGGCTCGATGTCGGTTACGAAATCGTCGCTGTTTGCATAGCCGAGCGCATACAACGCCGTCCAGCCGCGCAGCCAGTTTTTGTTCTCGAAGGCGCCCACGTAGGATACCTGATCGAACCACGCGTCGGTGTAGAGCGACATGTCGGCCGCGCCCCGTGCAGGGCTTTCGTCGGCTAGCCGTGGGTCGAGTCCGCCGTCGGTGTCACGGCTGATGCCACGCAACTGCGGGTCTGTAATCTGGTTTCCTGCAAAGTTCGGGCTGATGCGTACGAATTCCTGGGGCACAAGGTCCTCCAGGGCGGTGCCAGCTGCAAAGTCGAACCAGAAGTTGTTCAGCAGTTTCAGGTCGCCGGCTTCCAACCGCTTGCGGCTGTCTTCGGAGGCCTCGGCCGAAACATCCTCGATGGTGAGGGCCGGTGCGCCTGGCTGTCCCTTAAAGTCGCCGAAGATGCTGTTCATGTACACACCGCCGGAGTTGTCGCGGAAGATCAATCCCTGGCTTCCGTCACCATCCACCTGTCCTGGATTGGCCACGCCGTCTCCCAGGTAGGTGACGTTGGCTACCATCGGCGTGGTGTAGGGTGTACCCTGCTCGTCGCCAATCGCACCGTCCATTTCGGCCATCCGTCCGGCCTCGTCGGTGCCCTGAATCACGAACCAGAACTGTCCGCGGCCGTTAAATCCTTCGTCCCAGTCGAATGCATCGTCGTTGTTAAATGCAGACACCAGGTACTTGGCATCCACGGTTCCGCCAAACCACTCGAATCCGTCGTCGTTGGAGGCGTAGGACTCCACATACTCGATAACCGTTCCACGACCGACGCCACCCAGCGTAAGTCCCTGAATTTCGTTACCGGCCTGGTCGCCGACCGCTTTTCCGGTGTGTCGGATCGATACGTATCGCATCACGCCGGAGCTGTCGTCGGGATCGTCGCCGCCATAGTCGGCGCGGTTGTCGCCTTCGCCTACGATCTCGTTAACGCCTTCGATCTGCCGTACGCCGGCATTGTTGGTGGGAGCATATCCGAGCATCACCACACCGCCCCACAACCCACGATCCTGGTAGGTGAGCGACCCTGCGAGATCGTCAAATTTGGAGGTAAAGATGATGGGGTTGTCCGGAGTTCCTTCGGCGTAGATCTTCCCGCCCTGTGAGATCACCAGACCGCTGGATTCGTTGCCCGATCCGTCTTCGGCCTTGATAACCGTTCCCGGCTCGATCCATAGCTCGGCGCCGTCCTCCACAAACACCATTCCGTCCAGAAGGTATTCGTTGTCCGCCGTCCAGATGACCGTTTCGCCGGCATTGATGCTTGCGTCTGTAATCGTAACCATTGTACCGCCTGTGCCCACCGGAGCGACAAAACCCAGCTGATCCAACGCCGTCCAGCCGCGCAGCCAGTTGTTTACGCCAAACGCACCCACGTAGGATACTTTGTCGAACCACATATCGGTATAAAGTGACTCATCGGCCGCCCCCCATGCAGTAGATGTTTCTCCCAGCCGTGGGTCGAGTCCGCCGTCGGTGTCACGGCTGATGCCACGCAACTGCGGGTCTGTAATCTGGTTTCCTGCAAAGTTCGGGCTGATGCGTACGAATTCCTGGGGCACAAGGTCCTCCAGGGCGGTGCCAGCTGCAAAGTCGAACCAGAAGTTGTTCAGCAGTTTCAGGTCGCCGGCTTCCAACCGCTTGCGGCTGTCTTCGGAGGCCTCGGCCGAAACATCCTCGATGGTGAGGGCCGGTGCGCCTGGCTGTCCCTTAAAGTCGCCGAAGATGCTGTTCATGTACACACCGCCGGAGTTGTCGCGGAAGATCAATCCCTGGCTTCCGTCACCATCCACCTGTCCTGGATTGGCCACGCCGTCTCCCAGGTAGGTGACGTTGGCTACCATCGGCGTGGTGTAGGGTGTACCCTGCTCGTCGCCAATCGCACCGTCCATTTCGGCCATCCGTCCGGCCTCGTCGGTGCCCTGAATCACGAACCAGAACTGTCCGCGGCCGTTAAATCCTTCGTCCCAGTCGAATGCATCGTCGTTGTTAAATGCAGACACCAGGTACTTGGCATCCACGGTTCCGCCAAACCACTCGAATCCGTCGTCGTTGGAGGCGTAGGACTCCACATACTCGATAACCGTTCCACGACCGACGCCACCCAGCGTAAGTCCCTGAATTTCGTTACCGGCCTGGTCGCCGACCGCTTTTCCGGTGTGTCGGATCGATACGTATCGCATCACGCCGGAGCTGTCGTCGGGATCGTCGCCGCCATAGTCGGCGCGGTTGTCGCCTTCGCCTACGATCTCGTTAACGCCTTCGATCTGCCGTACGCCGGCATTGTTGGTGGGAGCATATCCGAGCATCACCACACCGCCCCACAACCCACGATCCTGGTAGGTGAGCGACCCTGCGAGATCGTCAAATTTGGAGGTAAAGATGATGGGGTTGTCCGGAGTTCCTTCGGCGTAGATCTTCCCGCCCTGTGAGATCACCAGACCGCTGGATTCGTTGCCCGATCCGTCTTCGGCCTTGATAACCGTTCCCGGCTCGATCCATAGCTCGGCGCCGTCCTCCACAAACACCATTCCGTCCAGAAGGTATTCGTTGTCCGCCGTCCAGATGACC
>PZPG01000063.1:3825-9289 GCA_003045995.1 Bacteroidota bacterium | reverse complement strand
CTCCACAAACACCATTCCGTCCAGAAGGTATTCGTTGTCCGCCGTCCAGATGACCTTCTCACCGGCGTTAATACTTGCGTCCGTGATGGTAACGGTTTGCGCCGACAGTCCGGCAACACCCGCGCTCACCGCAAACAGGTTTAGTAACATTATGCGTAACATAGTTTTCATGATATAGGGATTTATTGATTGGTTTTTGTTGGGTTATTGATTGTTTTTGTTGGGTTTGATGTTCGGCCACCCGTTCCCGCGGAACCGGCGCTGCGTTTGCAGTTTTTTTGAATTTGCGCATGATTTGTGACGAGCTTGTTGCCAAGCTTGTGAAAACGTTATCCTCCAAGTTGTGGATCAGGTGCCTTGTCCGGTGCCTGATCTGGTTGGCTGCGAACTCCCGCCTCGCCCGGTGCCTGATCTGGTTGGTTGCGAACTCCCGCGTCGCCCGGCGCCTGATCTGGGCGCAAATGCCTCTCGTATCAACCCGAAACATGCTCGGGAAAACACGCAAGAATGCACACCTGAAAACAGCGCACGGATGCTCGCCCAAGAAGACGCAGGGTTGCCCCGCAGAACACTCACGGGCGCACCCCGAAATACCTGTCCGAAAACCCTATAAGTTGTACTTCACGCCGACATCAAAGGAAACCCCGCGCCGATACTGCTGGTACAAGAAGGTTTCGTCTTTGAAGATCTGCGAGAACGTACGGTTGGGGTTCAAAAGGTTTTTCACGCTCAACTGCACGGTAAAGTGCCTGCCCAGACTCTTCTCCGCATTGAGATTGAGTGTGGAAAACGACCGCTCGTAGACATCGGGCGCCGATCCAACTGACACACGGCTAAGCCGATCGCCGAATTTGTTAAAGCTAAGGTTTGCCTGAAAACCAAGGTCCGGATGGCTGTAGTACAGATCGGCATTGATGATGTACGGCGACTGCCCGGCTAGCTCTCGTTTGGTGGGTGGATTTTCCCGCGTTTGCTCCATGATGATGCGTTCCGCTTCCGGGATGGTTACTTCCGATTGTACGAGCGACAGATTGGTGGTTAGCTGGAAGTTCCGGAACAGATCACCCATAAAGCCAAGGCGTTTCCGGAGCTCAAACTCGATGCCGTACACGGTTGCCGCGTCCACATTTTGAACCGACTCGGCACTTTGGGAAATATCGAACCGAAGCACCCGCTCGATCGGTTTTTTCAGGTATTTGTAGAAGCCGCTCACGGCCAGGATCTCCCCGGAAGATGGATACCATTCCCATCGCAGGTCGTAGTTGTTGATGAGCGTACGCTCGAGCTGGGAACTTCCGCGGAATAAGTTATCCCCAAGGAAGTCGAACGAGACGTAGGGGCTGAGTTCTCGGAAGGTAGGCCGGGCAAGGGTTTGTGTGGCGGCGGCGCGAACGACTGACTGGTCGGACAGATTCAGGATCACATTTACGGAGGGCAGAATATCCTCTACATCGATGGTTCCAAACCGATCCTCGTCCGACAGGGTGGTATCCCGGCTCACGGATTCGAGCTGCGTTGCTTCATACCGTGCTCCGGCGGCAATTTTCAGATTTTCGAAGAGCGTGGCTTCAACCATACCGTATGCGGCGGCAATGGTTTGTTCTGCATCGTAGCTGCTCCGAAGCGACGTTGCTGAGATGATGTAATTCCCCACTTGCGCGCGACCGAAGTTGTCCTGTCCAATCACTCCGAGCGTGTTTAGAAACGATTCTTCATCCTCGAATTGATTCATGCTAAAGTTTCGTCCCTGCTGATATTCGTATCGCCGCTCAAAAAAGCTTCGCTCTGTTTGTTCGTACAGGGCTCCAGCTTTCAACCGTGCGTTTGCCAGGGCACTTCCCAGCGGGATCGTAATGTCTCCGGAAAATGCCATTTTCTCCTCGTCCAGCTCTCGGAAAAACCGGGCAGGCCGCGGGAATTGGGAACTCGGATTGCTAAGCAGGGTATCGGCAATGGCCCCTTCACTGTCGAACAGATACTGAGCTTGCGAGCTGATAAACCGCAGATCCGGCTCTGTCTGGCCGTTTTGTTGCAGCGAACTGTTCCATTCAAATTCTGCGCCGTTCAGCGATGGGAAGTAGTGCTTGCCGCTCAGTTGATACGAATGCAGATCGCGGTCGCGGTACTGATTCACTCGAGAGCGGTATTCTATGTCTTCTGAGTTAAACTGCTCCCAAAATCCGCGTAAATACCGGCCTGTGTTCTCCCCGCTTTGCGTTCGCACGTAGGAAAAATTGACCCTGTGATTTTGCCCTACCGACAACCCTGCCGTCCCGAGAATCCCCCAATCGACCGACTGCTGCCCCTTCTGATCCTCCAGATCGAACACTCGGTTGAGCGTTTCCGACTCCTCATACTGCCCTAGCAATTCGAATCGCGAATATCGCCCCGACTCATAGTAATCGTAGCTCATCCCATAGGTGTGGTTTAGCGAGAAACCAACCGTTACCTGCTCCGTCACATCCACCCGATTCCCAAAACCGATGGACCACGACTGATTCAGGCCTATCGATTGCATGGTTGGTAAAAAACTCGGGTTGACGGAATTGGCAATGTTATTCAGAAGAGCTGCCTGATCGGGATCGAACCGTGCCTGAAGATCGTTCGGAAAATCGCTGTTTTCTCGGTCGGAAAGCAGGGCAGGAGCATCCCGATCCCCGGAATCAAACCCAAGAAGATCGGAGTTGTATGAATCGCCCAGCAGGATATCCCGCGCCGATGAGTTGGTATTGTATCCCTGCTTCGCAGACAGGTTGAAATAGAGATAATCGGGCAGGCTTTTTGTTTTTACATCCACAAGCCCCCCGGAAAAGCTTCCCGGTTTGTCCGGTGTAAAGGTTTTTAGCGTAACGATATTTTCGATGAGGGAGGAGGGCAGAAGGTCCAACTGAAATGTTTTCTTATCCGGGTTGGAGGAGGGAAGTTCCATTCCGTTGAGCTGGGCGGATGTGTACCGGTCGCCAAGGCCACGCACATATACATATTTACCATCGATCACGGAGGCACCGGTTACTTTGGTGAGGGCCTGTGCCGCGTTCCCCGATCCGGAACGTGAAATATTCTCGGAGCTGATGGCATCGCTCATGGAGATCGCTTTCCGACGCATACTTAGCATGGCAGCTTCGTTGTTGGTTACCGCGGTGGCTGTAACGGTTACCTCCTCCAGCTCGCTTACCTCCGATTCCATCACGATATCGAGCGTGAGCACTTCGCCTGGCTGAATTTGCACTCCTTCAATATTCTGTTTGATGTAGGAGATCGAGGACACAACCAGCGTATATTCACCGGCGGGAAGATTCGCCAGGGTGTATTTTCCGTCGATGTCGGTGGCGGTTCCGCGTTCGAGGGCGGGGAGGTAGACGGTGGCGCCGATCAGCGATTCGCCGGTTTTTGCGTCAAAAATGGTGCCCGCCAGGGTTCCCGACGATTGAGCTTGTATGGCGGATGGTTGCGTGCCGAGGCAAAGGAGCATCAGCATCAACCCGAACAGAAAAATGTGGATTCGTGATTTCATGGATTTTTTGGAATGGGGGGTGTGATGAGTGATGAGTGGGAGGTATGATGAGAAGTAGGTGTATTGTCATGATTTGATTTACGATAGACTCTCCCGTGTTTAGGAATGCAGTCATCAAATCGAAAGACAGTCAAGTAGTACGTAGCTGTGAAAAGGTAGTGTCCGTGTGTTAAGGAATCGTTTTGCGTGTGTTACGTTATTGTTCCCGCAATGTTCCCTTAGTATTTTCTTACGGTTACCGTAATGTTACGAGCAAGTATGCAGCGCTTCTTTGTGCCTCCCTGTGCTCCCCTGTCCCTCCCAGACACCTCCCTGTACTTCCCAGGCATGTCCCTCCCACACCCGTCCGTCTCCCGGTTCTTGTCCATCAGGAATCGGTCCAAAAAGAAAAAGCAACCGGTATGATGGCCGGCTGCTTTTTTGGTCGTTCAGGAATACTCTCTGTTTATCCCTATATCATGGATCTTTATGACATCGCGAACTACACGATTGTTTACTTCACAAGCATCAGTTTTTTCGTCGCCGTGAAGTTTCCTGCCTGGAGGCGATAGATATACATTCCACTCGACAGGGACGATGCATCAAACCCGATCGTGTGATATCCCGCGTTCATCTCGCTATTCACAAGCTGTGCAACCCGCTGCCCCAGCATATTGAACACATCCAGCGTTACCTCAGACTTGGCCGGAATTCCAAAACGAATGGAAGTTGTTGGGTTGAACGGATTTGGGTAATTCTGATCCAGCGAGGCAACATCCGGAATCTCCGTGGCAAACTCTGCACTCGCACCGATTGTGATCCGATCGGTTCCCTGTGGCAGTGCAACAGATTCACCTTCCAGCAGCTGTACCCGATCCAGTTCCGTTGAACCAGCGTAGAAGGTTACGGCGTTATTCGCAGAGCTATACGCGGAGCCATTTGCAGAGCCATTCAGGGTCACGCTCACGGGCGCATCCCCTTGAACACGAATGGTAACTTCCCCTTCCGGCGTAATCCAGGATCCATCCGCAAAACGCACATCAAAGCTACCAGCCGGCGGCACCGGAGGCAGGGCACGTTGCAGCGGGTGGAAATCTCCCTCGAGCTCACCACCGAAGAACAAGGTTTGCGAACGCTCCTCACTCTCGAACGTTACCCGGTTCAGAGAGGATTGTTCTGCCATTTCACGGGGTGATGGAGATGCTGACGCGGCCATGGCTGCTCCCGGAGTGAGGGAGACCGTGCCGCTTTCCGTCGTTGCAATCCAGTATCCGTAGCCCGGCTCCAGCGTGCTGGTGAGATTGTACGTTCCGTTGAAGGCATACAGGGTACCATCCAACGTCACATTATTCGGATCTTGCAAAGATGCATCACTTGAAATCGAACCAATCATGTTCCAGCCCAACGCCAGATCGAGCGACTGACTGGTTAGAAGCGATCCATTGAAGGAAATATCATCCGCTGATTCGAGATTGAGCCAGTATCCCTGGCCGTTCGTCATGGTTTCGACGAGTTGATAGGATCCTGAGAAACTATAGAGCGTTCCCTCCAGGGAAGTTGGGAATAGGTCTGTTGCACTGAAGGAGGATTCCACCGTAGGTACACTCACCATGTTCCAGCCACTGATGTAACTAGCCGAAACGGATGGTTCAGGGCCACCGTCTAGGTTTCCAGCGAATCCGTTATCGTCGAGTGCTGTCCATCCGCGCAGCCAGTTGGTATCGCCAAAGGCGCCCAGGTAGCTCACATTATCGAACCAGCTGTCGGTGTAAAGGGATGCATCTGCAGCAAATTTCGCACTGCTGGCGTTTGCAGGTCGGGGGTCGAGGCCTCCGTTTGCCTCCCGGCTAATTCCACGCAGCAGTGGATCGGTAATTTGATTGCCGGCGAAGTTTGCGCTGGAGCGGACGAAGTCCTGCGGGAACAATGCCTCTGCACTGGTACCGGCTGCAAAATCGAACCAGTAGTTGT
>PZPG01000063.1:0-3815 GCA_003045995.1 Bacteroidota bacterium | reverse complement strand
TGCGGGAACAATGCCTCTGCACTGGTACCGGCTGCAAAATCGAACCAGTAGTTGTTCAACAGCTTCAGATCGCCGGCTTCCAGGCGCTTACGGCTATCCTCGGATGCGGCAGAAGACACATCTTCGATCGTCAGTGCTGGTGCTCCCGGCTGTCCTTTGTAGTCACCAAAGATGCTGTTGAAGTAGCTACCACCGGAGTTGTCGCGGAAGATCAATCCCTGGCTGCCATCACCATCCACCTGTCCCGGGTTGTTGAGTCCGTCGCCGAGGTAGGTTACGTTGGCAACTTGTGGCAGGGTGTAGGGTGAGCCCTGCTCATCGCCAATCGCGCCGTCCATTTCGGCCATACGACCGGCTTTGTCGGTACCCTGGATCACAAACCAGAACTGTCCGCGACCGTTGTAGCCTTCGTCCCAGTCGAAGGAGTCATCATTGTTGAAGGAGGAGACCAGGTACTTGGCATCCACGGTACCACCGAACCACTCAAACCCGTCATCATCGGATGCATAGGATTCAATATACTCCAGGGTGGTGCCCCGTCCGACGGCGCCCATGGTGAGTCCCTGAATTTCGTTACCGGCCTGATCGCCTACTGCTTTTCCGGTATGTCGGATCGATACGTATCGCATTACACCGGAGCTGTCATCGGGATCGTTGCCTCCGTAGTCGGCACGGTCGTCACCGGCGCCCACGATTTCGTTTACACCCTCGATTTGGCGGATGCCTGCGTTGTTGGTCGGGGCATAGCCCAGCAGAATCACCCCGCCCCATAGGCCGCGATCCTGATAGGTAAGGGATCCCTGCAGGTCGTCGTACTTCGAGGTAAAGATGATAGGGTTGGAGGCGGTTCCCTCGGCGAAGATCTTTCCACCCTGGGAGATCACCAGCCCGCTGGACTCATTGCCAGACCCGTCTTCGGCTTTGATCACTGTACCGGCTTCGATGTAGAGCTCGGCACCGCTCTCCACAAACACCATGCCATCGAGCAGGTATTCGTTATTGGACGTCCAGGTCACCACATCCCCTGCGTTGATACTCGCATCGGTGACGACAACCTGTTGTGCATTTTGTGCATTTGCGGCCAAAGCAAACGAAGCCATGGCCATGAATAGAAGGATTGTTTTTTTCATAATATAGGATAGTTGGTTTAGATATCGAGTTATGTATCGGATAGAGAGTTTCCTGAAAACGATGCGATCCATTTTCCTGACATCTGGAAGCTGACATCTGGAAACACCTGCAATCATGAACATTCAGGGTAGCTATGCCCAACGATTGCAGTCCCTGAACATACTCTTGAGTTGTTATCAAACCGTTTCCTAATGGTTAGTAAATCATTCTCTTATCATTACGAAATCATCTCTTGCCATACACGGCAACTCCATTTTCTGGTATCGACAGGAATTCCTTCAGATAAATTGCATTCAAAAAGGTATATTCAGATTCAAAATCAACCCAAGTTGCACCTCCAATCGTTACCACATCAACCCATCAGACAAATGTTTATGAATGTTCCACGTACTGTTATCAAACAAGGGCACACACCCAGGTTCACCTCAAGTATCACCTCAAGTATCACCTCTACCATCACACCGAGCATCCTATCCACCTTCAAATCCACCCTCATTGTAGCGTTTCTCACTGCACTGCTCGTTTCACCACTTCTAAACACAGTTTCGACCAACCTGCAAGCGCAGCAACTCTACCAGCCGTTCGAACCAGCCGGTCCATCCATCCAAACCTGGCAGGAGCGACTTCCTCAGGACCTGCGCGCCATCCCATTTGTGTTGTCCCAGGAGCAGATGCAGGCCATGTTCCAAACTCGTGCTTCCGACAAACTCATCTCGTTTTCTTTTTTTCAGCAACGGTTTGATGTAGAAATCACGCAGCTCATTCAGCATCGGAATGGGAGCAAGTCTCTGATTGGTGATGTAAACGGAATGCCGATGGTAGATTTTGTGGCGTCGATGACCGACGGAAAGATGTACGGCAAGATTACCAACCCGATGGCGCAAAAAGAGTATGAAATTCGGTATAGCAACGATTTGCAAACCCATCTTTTCATTGAAACCGATCCGGCTCTCTCGGAGGACAAACTGCCGGGCGAACCGCTGATTCCGGAGGAGCATGGGTATGTTCCGGGCGAGGATGCGAACCAGTCTGGGGGAGATGAGATGAATTCCGGGGGTGATGCGAAGAATTCCGCGGTTGATGCAGCAACCGGCGAGCTTCAAAGTGAATTGCAAGAAGATGAAGTAACACAGATTGATGTTATGATTGTGTACACGTCGAATGCACGGAACTGGGCGAACTCGTTTGCAGGTGGTATTGACAACGTGATAGCCCAGTCGCTTGCAACCGCAGCTGCTGTGATGGAGAACAGCTTGATCCCTATTGAGTACCGGCTGGTGCATTCCCAGCTGATTGATTATACCGAAACCGGTAGTGCCGGCACCGACCTGGATCGTTTTACGGGAACGAACGATGGGTTTATGGATGAAATCCATGACCTACGCGATGAGTATGGTGCAGACCTTTCGTCCATATTCACTGCTTCCGGGGATGCAGGTGGTTTAGCCTACGTCCTCACCTCTACCAGCGGATTTCCATCTTTTGGATTCTCCTGGGCGCTGGTGCAACAGGCGGGAGGAACCACATATATTCACGAAGTGGGTCATAATATGGGGAATGTGCACAGCCGAAATCAACAGGGACAGCCAGCAGGTCCGTCTGGAGGGCTGTTTGTCTACTCCACCGGATGGCGTTGGACCGGTACCAATAATGTGAGTTACGCATCGGTGATGACCTATGGGGAGGGTTCGATCGAAGCGCAGGTTATGTCAAACCCCGATGTAGAGTGGGCAGGTGTACCATCTGGAAGTTATACTGGAGAGTATGCCCCGGCCGACAACGCCAGAAGCATGACGGAAATTCGGGAGGTAGTTGCCGGGTATCGCCCCAACATGATCAACGAACCGATTATCGGAGTGAGCAAAGATGAATTTACCTGGCATGCAAATGCCGGAACACCCGTACAGGACGCCATCACCATCAGCAACACAGGGGACGAAGACCTGATTCTCACTCTTTCCGATCGGGAACCGCCAGCATTCATGCTGTCAGGGTTATGGCAATCCGACAGACAAATAGACGGTTTGCCAGCAGGGACATCGACATGGGCACCGGCAAGGACACCGGAAATGACACCGGAATTGGTACAAGAACAATTACGATCACCAGAGAAAATTGCCCTTCGCCAAAAGGTTCACTCCACGCAATCAGCGATAGTTCCTGCACGTGATGAGGTTCTTTCACTAGATGCGATTCCTGCAAAGAATGCGATTCCTGCAAAGAATGCGATTTCTGCACAAAATGGGCCAATCAACCCCAATAAGAGTCTTTCCCCATTGACACAACCCTTCGCGGGACTCTCGAACTTGGATGAGGATTTTAGTGATTTATCCGCCTGGACACTGGTGGACGTGGACGAGGATGGCAATAATTGGGCCACAACCGGCTCCTTCAATGGCACGTCGGGTCTCATCACCCCAAGACAAGGTTCACAAATGTTGATCTCTTTTTCGTGGAATAATGCCGCACTAACTCCAGACAATTGGCTCATTTCCCCGGAACTAGATGTAAAGGCAGGCGATCAACTCAAATTCTGGCTCAATTCAGACAGCAATTTCCCCGCAGAAACCATTTCGGTCTACATGGGCACGGGAACCGATCCGGCCAATTACGAACTGCAGATCTTCACGGAGACGCTTACGGCCGGTAACTGGAAAGAGTATACGGCAGAGATGGGTTTCTTC
>PZPG01000116.1 GCA_003045995.1 Bacteroidota bacterium | reverse complement strand
GGCATGGTGTGGGAGGGCGAGTTGATGTCGGCGAGGCGGTTGATTCTGGACCGGCTGCTCCCGATGGCGGAGGATGGGTTGCGGGGGATGGGGGTGGATGAGGGGGATGTGGCGCGGCTTTTGGGCGTGATTGGCAAGCGGGCGGAGGCCAATGCGACCGGTGCGCGGTGGACGGTGACGAATTACCGGTCGCTCCGAAAAAAACATAGCCGCGATGAGGCGGCGGTGATGCTGACTGCGTTGATGCATGAGCGGCGGCGGGGTGGGGGGTATGTGCATGAGTGGGGAGCGGCGACATCCTCCGAGGTAGAGCACTTGCAGATCCAGTATGATGTTGTGGGCAATGTGATGAGTACGGATTTGGTGACGGTGCGGGAGGATGACTTGCTCGACCTGGTGCTGAAAATTATGGAGTGGCGGAGGATCCATCATCTGCCGGTGGAGGATGAGCTGGGAAACCTGAAAGGGCTAGTGACAATGAATCACGCAGATCGTTATCTTCAGGAAATGGGTGAGGGGTCGCTCGCCGTCGTAAAGGATGTGATGGTAACGGATCTGATCACGATCGGGCCGGGCGATGATATCAAATATGCACTACTCTTGATGGTGGATCACAAGATCAGCAGTCTGCCCGTCGTAGAGCGCGGAAAACTGGTTGGCATCCTCACCAACAACGATGCCAGACACCTTTGGAGCAAGATGAAAGGAAGCCGCACCGAGTGATGGATGCTAAGAATGATTGGTGCACAGAATGATTGGTGCACAGAATGATTGGTGTACAGAATGATTGACATACAGAATGGTTGAAACAGAAGTATCAGGCAGAATCCGCTGGCATATTCAAGGTGCTGCCGAAGGTCCGTTGCTGGTGCTGTTTGCCGGCATCCATGGGAACGAACCGGCCGGAATCCGCGCGATTGATGGGCTTGCCGAGGAACTGATGGCCCGCTCTGAGGAGTTCCTCGGAACGTTGTATGTGATTACGGGAAATCAGCGAGCTCTGGAGTTGGGGGTACGATACATCGATACGGATCTGAACCGGCTTTGGGAGCGGGTTGATGTAGATGCGCCTGAAGGTGTGGGGATTGCCTCGGATGCGCAGGATACTTCGGGTGTGCAGGATTCGTCGGATGTGCAGGGTGCCTCGGATGTACAGATTTACGGCACATCAGAGCCATCGGAACCATCAGAGTACATAGAGACTCGTGAGATCCGTCAAACCTTGGATGAGATTTTGCAGCGTCATGCAAATACGGCGAGCGATATCGTTTTTTCAGATCTGCACACCACGTCCTCCGAGAGTTGTGCTTTTCTTCTGATCAATGACACATTGGAAAACCGCAGGATGGCAAAGAAATTTCCGCTGCCGCAAATCTTGGGGATCGAAGAAAATATCCATGGTACGCTACTGAGTTACATCAACAATTTGGGGTACAAGTCGATCGGCTTTGAGGCCGGCGCTCATGATTCTGAGGCTTCTGTGTCCCGTACACGGGCGTTTCTAAAATTATTGCTTCACAATAGTGGGATTTTGTTGTTGAGTGAAGTCGAGAAGAGAGTTGAAGAGGCTCGGCTGGAGGTCTATGAAACGGTGCCTGCCGACTACTACGAAATTAAACATCATCAATACGTGGACGACCCGTGTACATTTCGCATGAAGCCAGGCTTTGAAAATTTCGACAGCGTAAGTGCCGGTCAGTTGCTAGCCGAAGAAAATGGAGAGGCAGTGACCGCTCCTATGAAGGGGCGTATTTTTATGCCGCTATACCAGGAGAAAGGTCACGATGGATTTTTGATTATTCGAAAGGTTCCGCCCTTTTGGATCGGTTTGTCCGCCTACCTTCGGGGTAATTTCACGCACTCGTTTTTGCGCCGGTTGCCTGGAGTTTCAGTGGCCGGTCCACGGTCGTTGCTGGTAGACCTTGGTGTTGCCCGCTACTTTGTGAAGGATATTTTTCATCTTCTCGGGTACCGAGTTACTCGGCGTGATGAATCAACACTCATCTGTCATCGCCGTTGAGGCTAAATCATTCCCGCATGCCCGTTTACGGAACAAAGGCCGGGTGGGCTCTCGCATCAACCCGAAAACAAGCAACACGATTTGCACCGTGCCAAGCCCAATGCCAAGTCCAGTACCAAGCCCCGCACTGTAACCTGCGGGAAATTATGTATATTTGCGCGTCGAGTGATTTTTTAACCTTTGTGCCATGCTTCTGAGTTATGCTTGATTTTCGTTTTGTGGATGGAACCCGCCTCACATCGGTGATTGAGGCGCTTATTTTTTCGAGTTCGGAGCCGATTTCGTGGCGGAAGCTGGCGGAGATTGTGCAGCAGAGTGAGGATACGGTGGCGCTGGATGAGCGTACGGTGGACACGATTGTGGAACAGCTGAATACGCGGTATGAGGAGAATGATTTGGCATTTCGGATTGAGCGTTCGGGGGGTGGGTATACGTTTAGGACGACATCGCGGTTTTACACGTGGTTGAGTATTTATCAGCATGAAAATGCGTACCGGCGGTTGTCGCAGCCGGCGATTGAGACGCTGGCGATTGTGGCATACCGGCAGCCAATTACGAAGCCGGAGGTGGATCAGATTCGTGGTGTGGATTCAGGGTATATTTTGCGGCAGTTGCTGGAGAAGATGCTGGTTCGGGTGTCGGGGCGGGCAAAGGCTCCGGGGAAGCCGTTATTGTACAAGACAACGGATACGTTCTTGAAGCATTTTGGGTTGTATTCGTTGGATGATTTGCCGAAGCCGCGTGAGATTGATGAGATTTTGAAGGATGATGATATGGCGGATCACCGGCGGTTGTTGATGGAGCGGCAGCTGGAGATGGGGGATGGTGAAGAAGAGGGTGATGTGGTTGGTGATGTGGATGTGGATGTGGATGGTGTGGTTGATGTAGATGATTCAGAGGGAGATGGTGTAGGTGATGTAGG
>PZPG01000115.1:1440-2975 GCA_003045995.1 Bacteroidota bacterium | reverse complement strand
ACGGCTGGCGGGTTGCAAACTAAGTCGCAACAAAGATTGCTTATTTACATTCGCAAAATAGCTCCCTATTTTTGCGACGATCGGGATTGATAACAAAACTCGGAATTTGCAACAGTAGATGCTCGGGAACACTGTATGCAAGGGCGCCGCATCTGGCAATGCACCCGCTACTGAAAAGGCAACCGCCACTGAAAAGGCAACAACCATTCAGTAGGCCACTGTCTACTCTATTCGATACAAGTTGTAAAATCAAGTAGTACAATCCAGACATCAACATTCCCTACTCATTGCTCGAAAAATAACTGAGTAGCAGACACAATGACGAATCAGGCTATTCAAAACGTAGAACAATCATTTCATTCGTTTGTCGGGTTGATGGGAGAGAAATATCGGCCCTGGCTATACGAGAGCCCTCTCTTCATGAGTCGCGACAGGATCCAATTCCTTCAAACGTCTCAAGAGTATATGTTCCGGCTCATGAAATATATTGCCGATAACTATGCAGAGATTGAAGACCTCCTGCCCCATGATCCGGCCGTAAAAGAGTTTCTAAAGGGGCTTCAGGGCGTTCCTTTCCAGGAGGGTACATTCCGAACAGATTTTGTCATCAACGAGCTGGACGAAATTCGCCTCATCGAAGTAACGTGCCGATTTCCACTAAACAGTTATTTTCGATCGCTTGCCGTGTCCACGCTGAACGGTTCGCGTGCGTACGAAGAGAAGTACGGGATCAGAACAGCCAATTACATCAACCCGTTTTTGAAAAAGTTTCTGACGTGGGCTGGCGACGCTAAACGGATCGTGATTATTCAGGGAGAGGATTGCCGGGATAATGAGTCATTTTATTTGCCGTCCATTTTGGAGGGGTCGGGCGTGGAACTGGATGTTTGTAGTTTTGATGATTGGCTTCTACATGGCGCAACCTGGGCAAAAGATGCAGCCATCATCGCCGAACTCGCCTTTGAGGAGTGGCTTCGCGTCCCGATCCCGCTTGCCCGTGACATGCTGAGGCAACCGTTCCTGAATGACCCACGACTGGTGTTTACGGTGCATGACAAAGGTTTTTTTGCCCTTGTGAACCGGAAAGAGATCACAGATAAAGTGTTTCGTGCAGAGGAAACGGCTTTTATCCAACAGGCGTTTGCCGAAACCTATCTTTCCGATCAGCATCCCGAAATGTGGGATGATGCCGCTGAACATCCGGAGCACTGGATTCTGAAACCGCGCCGACTGGGCAGAAGTGTGAATATTATTGCCGGTTCCCTTTCATCTGCTCAGGAGTGGCAGGATGCTCTTGCATCAGCCCGGGAAAACCATGACATGGTGCTCCAAAAATGGCACCTTTCGAAGAAAATTACGGGGCAGGTGCGTGGCGTAGCGTATGAAGACTATTTTGCCGGCACATTGCTATACTGGGGAAGAGACTTTTTCGGTCCGGGAATGTATCGCGCCTCTTGTTATCCGATTTCCAATGTAAAGGACAATCGAATGGTCACTTCCGTGATTGATCTGGAGTCGGAGCCTGCGAAGTATCC
>PZPG01000115.1:0-1376 GCA_003045995.1 Bacteroidota bacterium | reverse complement strand
TGGGGATGCTCATCTAAAAAACTATGGGGTGCTGGAAACGAAGCAAGGAGATTATATTCTGAGCCCCGCCTACGACCTCATCAACACAAGCCTTCACACTGATGATACGGCGATGGCATTGGACGAAGGGCTTTTTAGGGACGGTTGTACTACAGAGAGCTTTGAAGCCAACGGGTTTTATGCGTACGATGACTTCTACGAGTTTGGCTTGAAGATCGGGTTGATGAAATCCCGGGTGATCAAGATCCTGAACAGGTTTAAGGCAAATCGTGAAAGCGTTCAATCCCTGACAGACCGAAGTTTTTTGAATGGTGAGATGAAAGAAGCCTACATGAACTCTTACCAAAATAAGCTGAAAGCACTGAATTATTCGATGGTTGGTCGGATTTAGACGGGCCTGACACTCTTCTGTCACTCTTCTGACACTGACACTCTACCATCTTTTGTATGGATAGCAATTACCGTTGTTTTGCCAACCGTCGTATTGCTAACCTGTCTTGCCCCTGCTACCGTCTATTTTTTTCACTTTCGAATGGACAACGTTTGAGGGAGCCCACACCTGCCTATTCCGATGTTGTATATTATCAACATAATTCGCATTTTTGTTGAAAATATTAAACGTAATGAAATCAAAAAAACCAAAAATATTCCCTCAGCACCGTAAGATCTTCGACCAGCTTGGTGAAAACATTAAGCTCGCCCGAAAGCGTCGTAAACTTACCACGAAACAAGTGGCTGAACGTGCAAACATAGACCGGACCACGCTCTACTACATTGAGCAAGGGAAACCCTCGGTTTCCATTGGCAACTATTTTAATGTGCTAAGAACCCTCAATTTGCACGAAGACTTTCTAAAATTGGCGGCTGATGATGCACTTGGCCGGAAGCTGCAAGATATGGATCTGTAACTATGCCTGCGAAAAAAACAGATATCATTGTATGTGCTCATGGGCATCCTTTCTGCTCAGGAAGCCCGTGGTCACTTGGTATGTAGCTTTGCTTATGAGAAAGAATGGCTGGACACTCAATCTTAATAAGAAAGAGATGGATACCATCTTTCAAGAGGTACAAGAGTCGGTCTCAAAATGGGAAGAATTGGCTAAAAACACCGGGATCCCCTCTGTTCAAAGGCGTTTAATGGAAGCTGCGTTTCATCTGAAGTAAATGATATCGACCTCCTCCCTATTTCCCGATAATCCGCTACGTTTAGCCGGTTGGTAAACGGTTAGGAGGTAATCACTAACAAGAGATGCTGACACAAAAAAAGCCCCTCAGAGTGGGCTGAGAGGCTTCCGTTTTGTACACCCGACAAGATTCGAACTTGTAACCGCCTGATTCGTAGTCAGGTACTCTATCCAGTTGAGCTACGGGTGCAT
>PZPG01000062.1:806-12590 GCA_003045995.1 Bacteroidota bacterium | reverse complement strand
GATCTAAAAATGCTGGAGAGATTCTGGTAGACAACGTATTTGGTTCTTTCACGATAGAATTCAAGCAGAGTTCGCCGGTTGGAGGACAAACGGCCATCGATAACTTCTACTTTGACCAGCCGGAACCACCCGCCATCACACCACCCGAGTTTTCTGTGACGTCCGGTACGTACTTTGAAGACCTGTACGTTTCCGTATCAAACCGAGACTCCTACAGTGAATTTGCAGTCATCTATTACACGCTCGACGGTACAGATCCGGATACCACAAGCACAGTATTTGCCGATTCTGTACTGGTTGCCGATGGGAATGGTGCGGTGACGTTGAAGGCCTTTGCTGTAGATGGAGACCAGGAGACGACTGTTTCACAAGCAACGTACACTTTGCCTGTGAATGTAGCAGATATTCAAACACTGCAGCAGCAAGACACCGGTGGATTGTATCGTATAACGGGTGAGGTTACCTATCTAGGCGGAGATTCATTCCGAAATACGAAATTCTTCCAGGATACGAGCGGATTTGGAATTCAAATTGATGATAATGGTGGCGTGATCACTACAAGTTACACGGCGGGTGATAATGTGGCAGGATTGATCGGAACGTTGAATCAATTCCGAAGCCAATTTCAGTTTGTGCCGGCGATAGATCCGGGTGCAGCTGTGAGCAGCGGGAACACGATCACACCAGCAGAGCGTACCCTTGGTTCCTTGACATCCGCGGATCAGGCCACGTTGGTACGTATTAGTAATGTGGAGTTCCAGGAAGCAGGTAGTGCCTTTGGTGGTGGAGGATCCTATCACGCCATTAAGGACAGCTCGGTAGCAGATTTTAGTGATCAGTACCGAAATATCTTTGGAGGATCTGACGTCACAGGGTCCACAATTCCGGCACTTGCCAATGTTACAGCGGTGGTCCAGCAAATTAATGACGTGCTTATCATTGCAGCCCGTACAACTGCTGATATTGAAGAGGTGATCATTGAAGAACCCACCTACACACTTACATTTAATGTATATGTGAACCTGAATGAGGACTATGATCCAGACACACAAGGAGTGTACATCTCCGGTGATCTGGTTGGATGGTCGGAACCGGGTTCCGATCCCAACAATGAGCTTGCAGCCGATCCCAATACAGAGGGATTGTATAGTATATCGTTCGATCTGGAGCCAGGCACCTACAATTATAAGTACTTTGTGGTAGCAGATGGCACGACGGATTGGGATAATGGAGAATGGCCTGGTGATCCAAACCGCTCGGTTACACTCGGCGAACAGAACTTCGAGCAAAATGATCTCTATGGAGTCCAGCCGGGGCAAACCATTAGCATTGCAGATGCCAGAACCTTGCCAGAAGGCGCGCCTGCTCCGATTCAGGGAATTGTAAACTCGAATGATTATGGATTTAGTGTTGCAGATTATTTTGTGCAGGATCTCACGGGCGGAATTAACATCACCAATTTCACGCAAGGCGGAAACAGAGACGGCGTGATTGTGCAGCCCGGTGATGAGGTGAAATTGATGGATGCGGTTCGAAGCGATTACAACAATATGATTGAGGTTGTCGTGGAGATGGAAGACATCGTAAGCAGTGGCAACCCGGTTCCGGAACCAGCCATCGTTACGGGCTCAGATTTAACAGCGGATTCTCCATTCCAGGGGGTTCGGGTGAAACTCGAAAACGTGAAACTTCTCGCGGAAGACTACGGATCCTGGCCTACTACGCCGGTCAATTCGGGAAGTGGGGTGAACGTTCGATTTGAAACGGCCGATGCGGATACCTTCACAGTTCGAATTGCACGAAACAATAGTTTCATCGGTGCCAATGGTGCTCCAATTCCAACTGGACCTGTGAATCTCTCTGGGTCTGTGGGACAATTCTTCGCCACTACTCAGGTATTCCCGTTCTTTGAGGGTGATATCGAGCCTGTCATCATGGCTAACTATACTGATGGCTGGAACATGATCAGTCTCCCAACAGCGTTTGAGCATGCAGATTACTCAGAGGTATTTCCTGCCGCAGCACCGAATACGCTATTCTCGTATCCAAACAACACCTATCAGAGTGAAGATATGCTGTCTAACGGTGTAGGATATTGGGCGTTTATGGACAGCAGCAGTGTCCAATTCGAAGGCGAGCCGATTTTTTCCCAGGAAGTAGCACTGGTAGAGGGATGGAACATGATCGGTTCCGTGAGTGTGCCTGCTTTTGTCTCAGATTCAGATGTCATCACGATCCCGGGAACATTCTATAGCTATGATGGGGCCTACATGCCGGCAGCAGGGACAGACCCTGGAAAAGCCTACTGGATTGGCGCATCTTCCGATGGTACGATTTCATTGGAAGCAGGTGCCCCTGACCTCGCTTCACTGGCGTCCAGTACCGGTACATCCGTATCAGATATGAACGACTTGTCTGCATTCAACCGAATCGACGTAATGGTAGAGGAACAATCCCGTTCTCTGTACTTCGGTCAGCCGTTGGAAGGTACGTTCCACCCACTGCAACTCTCCCTGCCACCTTTGCCACCCGCCGGATCGTTCGATGCCCGCATAAGCGGAGGAGCCTGGATATCTTCGGAGGAGATGATTCGTGTGGACTTGCAGCAAAGCAGTGAAGAGATCTCAGTGTCAGTTTCAGGTGAGCTGGCTACAGGTAATCAACCCTTCCAGATCGTGTTTATGGATGGAGTGAATAAACTGAGCAGTCACACCCTTGAGAGTGGAGAGGTACTAGTTGTGCCAGCTACAGCAGATCATTTGATTGCAGGACCGGAGGCTGCATTTGCAGAGGAGTTGCCCGAAACATTCTCGCTTAGCCAAAACTATCCGAATCCGTTCAACCCGGTGACTACGATTCAGTATGCGCTTCCGGAAGCTGCCGATGTTCAGCTGGAACTCTACAATATCCTTGGACAGCGTGTGGCAGTGTTGGTGAGCGAAACTCTCCAGGCAGGATATCATATGGTATCCTTGGATGCGAGCGGGCTCTCAAGTGGCGTGTATCTGTATCGCATCACAGCTGGTTCGTTCACACAAACCCGAAAGCTTACGCTCATGAAGTAATTTGAAATAGGCGTGCCTACGGGTACTTCTATTGATTGAGACCAAGCAAACATCATGAAAGGCTGCACTTCTATGATCGAGAGGTGTAGTCTTTTTTTTTAGACATACTTCCTTGATTCTTTGAGATCAGAAATGTATTATCGATGAGCGTAAAACAGACTGGTTGAAAATAATTGATTCTGTGTCAATCAACGATAGGCTGTTAATCGATGAATTCTGGCTCTTCACTATACTAGTTGATTCAGATATCTTTGATGGTACGACTCTACAAACGCAACATACACTTAACGAAACATACATTCTCTCAATAAGACAGATAACCAAATCACCGACTCTATGAAATCATACAAAACGATACTTGCCGGATTGTTGGCCATCCTCACTATGATGGTTTTCTCTTCAGCAGTCTTTGCACAAACTTCAAGTGTAGACATCACCTCCAAAGAGCGAATCTTTGAAAGAAACTCACAGATTGCGTATTTCAAAAACAATGGGCCGCAGCTCATGAACGAGTGTGCCAACCGGATCGAGCCGGCAAACTGGGCCAACCGCACTGACATCATCACCTATGTTTGGTCTGGTGGAAACGGATACATTTTTGGAACCAACCTCTACGGAGATACAGCATCTGCTCAGTATTTTGAACCCGATGGGTCGGTAACGCTGTCTGGAGCAGAGTACACCATCGGTGCGAAATTAGGTTCAACGGGAACCGTTGTATTTGGCGTTTGGGATTTTGCATCCAAAGATCTGCTCACATCCGTGGAAGTCAACTTTGCAGACATAGCAGATGAACTGGATGAAACTCCTACTGCTTACTATGTGGAATTCGACAATCCGGTAGAGGTCACAGGTCCTTATCTCTTGGGTTATGACATCTCCGGATTGGGTGGATTTAATCCAGATAGTTATTTTGTGGGTCTTTCCTCCTCCGTGGTTGGAGATGCTGGAGGAGCCAATACGGCTTACAACCTTGAATCCTCTGGTCAGTGGGTACCACAAGGAAACTATGGTGTTGACGTAGAGATCGCTGTATTTGGATGTTCTGCAGGGAATCCAGATCCAACCATCTCTTTGAATCCGCTCGAACTCAACTTCCGTGTAACGGAAGGTTCGTATGATTCAGAGCTTCTTACCGTTCGAAACAACGGTTTGCAAACCCTTACGGTTGATCTTGCACCCTCATTCAATGGAACTGTTATGAGTTTCGACTCCTCCGATGAGTATCAGCGATATCTGGACAGACAGTCATCCACTGGTTCCTTGTCTCCGGTGTCTGAAGAGTTTATGCCACACCTGCTAACGGATGATGAACTTACAATTTCTCAGACTTCGCTTAGCTTGGAACCATTCGAATCTGCCGTACTGGTTGTTACGGCAAATGCATCAGCCTTAACGGCTGGATCCTATCCTGCAAGTATTGCGATCACATCCAATGACCCGGCAAATGGTTCCATCAACTATCCGGTTGGTTTTACCGTTGTTGAGCCTGTATCTGTGATCTGGGAGCAGTTTGCAACTACAGGGAACGGAGTTGTTTCCGCATTTTTCGACACCACCGGAACAGGACAAGGAAGCGGTGCATTCAGCTCCGATGACTTTGAAATCACAGCCAACTCCTCCATTACCGAAATTACCACCGATGGTTTCTTCTCCGGTACGAACCTTGGGAATCTCTCCAGCCTTACCTGGCAGATCTACCCAGATGATAACGGGAAACCAGCGGGTAACCCGGAAACTAATCCTGGAGCAGCCATCTGGTCTCTCACAAAACTTACACGATCCGCAGGTATAACAGATGATAATGGCAGAATTACTGTAGACCTGCTTGCTGGAGGTGGTTCCGCGGTCGACTTAGCACCAGGTACCTATTGGTATGTTTTCTACACAACCCAACAAACAGGTGTAACTAGTAATCGATGGAACTGGTTTGCAGGTGAAAACAATCTTGAAAATGCACAAATTATTACACCTTCGACGGCATTTGGTGGAGCATTTCCAGATTGGACAGACTTGACAGAAGGGGTTGATCCTGCTTTCTCAGGACTGGCATTCTCTCTAAAAGGAGACATCGACGGTGTTACACCTCCGACCCCTCCAGGTCCGGTAATGGCGATTAACAACCCGACGATCGACTACGGATCAATCGTAAATACGACGACCAGCACGTTAAATCTTTTAATTGAAAACACTGGTAGCTCGAATCTGATTATCGAATCTATTGTGTCAGATAGCGATAACTTTGAGGTGAACTTTAACGGTCCTGGAAGCCTAGCACCACGGGGAGTTGCCGGTGTTCAGGTGAAATTTGTACCAGACGCAGTTGGAGCGTTTGATGCTACAGTTACTGTAACATCCAACAGTTCCACAGATCCAGTACAAACGGCTTCACTAACTGCCGTTTCAACCGATATACCTGCATTTGCGGCGAATCCCGACTCTGTTTCCGTTCAATTGGGTGAAGGATCACAAGGTTCTTTCCAGTTTACCATCAACAATGATGGGGCGGGTCCGCTCGAGTTCTTTATGCCGGATTTCTTTGTAGAGCCGGAAAGTGAGAATGGTGCACCACGTGTACAATCCATTGCAAATCGTCAGGTAAGTCAGACCGGAATGATTGATCTCACAGAGAGAACGGTACTGCAACGATATCATGACGGAACCCTTGTTAACCCGACCGAAGAGGAGCTGGCCATTATTGAGGGGTATCAGTCACTTCGATCCGATAACAACACGGCATCCGGAGCTGAACTGACGGACATCGCCTGGACACTCAACTTCAACGTATCTGTTGAAGGCTGGTTCTTCCAACGTCAGAACAACGACGATTATGTTGGAACGCTGACTGGGGTGAACGGAGATTTTGTGGGAGTCGATCTGCCACAGGGAACATTCACCAATGATTTGACGGTGTTGATTCTGGAGGGTATTGACCTTTCAGTAGCAGGGATTATTGCCCAAATCGGTGGAACGGGTCCGGTAGCAGATCATACTGGAGAGTTCCAGCCTTGGGGATGTGGTGATTTTGATGACCCTGTAAATTGCGGGGTTACATTGAACACACCCGTCGAAATGGGAGCAGACAAATACATCTGGATTGGAAATGGATATTCAGAATCCACAGAAGCTACCTGGCAGGGAACGCTCGTATTTGATGGCATCACAGGGCCGATTGATTTCCTCTCCGGCGTAAGCCCGGATAATGGAGTTGTAGAAGCGGGTGGTTCTACCACTGTTACCGTTTCCATGAATCCTGGAACAGCTCCTCAGGGTGTGTACGATAATGTGCTTGCTATCACCACAAACGTACCAAACCTTCCAAACTTTAGCACTACATACGGACTCCCTGTTACACTCACAATCGGTGAAGGTGGAGGAGATGTGAACGTATCATCTAACTATATCAATGGTTGGAATATGGTCAGTATGCCGGTTGAGATGGCACATAGCGGCTACCAGGAAATGTTCCCGAACACCTCTGGAAGCTCTCTCTATAGCTTCAACGGCTCTTACGTTCTGGAAGAAACCATGATGATGGGCAGCGGGTACTGGCTAAACTTTACCCAGGCAGACGAGGTATCCTTCAGTGGCCCGGCCATGTCTTCGATGACCATGAGTATGCTGCAAGGTTGGAATATGGTTGGAGCACTTCATGAAACTACAGGATTTGTGGATAACAATAACATTATTCAGGCTGGAACTCTCTTTGGATTTAACGGATCCTATGTACCCACCACAACCATGGAACCAGGACAAGGATACTGGGTATCCACCAGTGCAGCCGGAGATGTGGGAATTGCTCCTGCAAACGCATCTATGTCTTCTGCTGGTCAGACGGTACGGGATCTGAATGATCTTGAATCATTCAACTCACTCACATTGGAGAGTGGAGAGGCATCCGTAAATCTCTACTTCGGTAATGATATTCAGGGTGAGTTTCACCGAAATCAGTTGTCTCTGCCACCGGTACCACCAGCTGGCATGTTGGATGCACGATTCAACGGTGGATACTGGATTACCGACATGAAGAGCGTAGCAGTTGATCTTCAGCAAGGTGTTGGTGAAACATCACTGACATTGAATGGCGACGCTACCTACAGTGTGACCTTCCTGTCCGCTGGCAAAGTTGTTGGAACCAGTGTGGTATCTGCAGGTCAATCCGTAGCAGTACCAATGGCGGCGGATGGAATTCAGATTGGTGTTGCCGATGAGATCTCCGGTGACATTCCAGCTGAATTCTCGCTGAACCAGAACTATCCAAATCCGTTCAACCCATCTACGAGCATTCAGTTTGGAATTCCTGAAAGCTCCGATGTAAAGCTGGAAGTGATGAACATGCTTGGACAGCGGGTTGCACTACTCGTTGATGAGAACAGAGGCGCAGGTCTGTACACGGTTGCTTTTGATGCCAGCAACCTGTCTAGTGGAATGTACCTGTACAGACTACAAGCTGGAAACTTTGTTCAGACCAGAAAACTGACTCTGATCAAGTAAGAGATAAACTTCTCTCCTCGTATTGAGGAGGAAGGACTAACAATATCATTAAATCCCCGTTCGAAGAGAGCGGGGATTTTTTTTTTGCCTGTCAGCTCAAAATTCATACTTTTTTTCCCTATTTTCATAAATCAGAACGTTATAAAATCAAAAAGATAACATTTTCAGGCAGGCATGATGGCAGCTCCATCAATGCAGCAAGCCCGACATCTCAAATCGTAGCAGTGTATGCATCACCCTTCTTTTCTTCTCTTTCTTCCTTTCTTTCTTTTTCTATCCTTCTCACATTTTACGGTATCAGCACAGGAAGTCTTCCAGCAAGTACTTTTTCCTGGTCAATCGGGTGAACAATTGCTTCAAAGTGTGCGGGTAGCCTACGAGCCGGATGTTGTTTACAGCTATAACAGTGCAAGGGATGAGATGTACACGTACATCGATAACATCAATGGGTTCATTGAGTGTGTGTACAGCGGGGATACTATACCCATCAACCCGAACTCTTCCAGTCCCCGAAGTGATGCATATAACCAGGGATTTAATGCCGAGCATACCTGGCCGCAATCTCTCGGAGCCGGAGAAGGGGATGCAAAATCGGACCTGCATCATTTGAGACCGGCAAGGGGAGATGTAAACTCGTCCAGAGGGAATATGGCATTTGGTTTTTTAGCCCCCAATACGGTAACACGTTGGTGGAAAGACGATACCAATCAAACGCAAACTCCCTCCGGTGATCTTGGACTATGGAGTCGCACTGGAACCAACCGGTTTCAGATTCGGGATCAGGAAAAAGGGAATAGTGCCCGTTCGGTGTTCTATTTTTTTACGATCTATACCAATGAAACCTCAGCGTCAGGATCGGGTTTTCTCTCCTCTATGCTTGATGAACTGTATCAGTACCACAAACAGGATCCTGTGGATATCGCCGAGGAAAACCGGAATAATCGAGTCAATGCTATCCAGGGAAATCTGAACCCATTTGTGATCGACACCACGTTGATTCGGCGCATCTTTTTTGAGGATGAAACCCCACCAGTAGACACGGTGCCGGAACTTTCTCAAACGGTCTTGATCGACAGCACAACATCAACCCTAACACTGGGTGCAAGTGTACTCAGCGATGGCGGGGGAACGGTTTCCGAACGTGGATTTTTAGTGTCTGTGTTTGATGAAAACGCAGATCCGCAGTGGGGTGATGAGGATGTAATTCAGGTTTCAGCGGGAAGCGGCACCGGAACCTACACGGCAACGGTAGAGGAGCTAGATGCCGATGTACTCTATGCAATCCGGGCCTATGCAACCAATGAGGCGGGCACAGGGACGGGTCCGGTACTGCTGGCCACCACCGAAGACCTTATCGACTATGCCATGGAGATCCAAGTGCAGGATCAGGCGCCCAACATTCTTACGTTAACCTTTGGCACGGCACAGGATGCTACTGCCGGGTATGATATCCAGTACGATCAGCCGGCACCTCCGCCGCCGCCAAGTGGAGCGTTTGATGCACGTTTAAAGGTGGGTGGATTCTCCTACTTCAAAGCCTATCAGCCGACGAATAGCGGCACACTCGAGTGGCAAGTTGAATTTGCACCAGCAAGCGGGCAGGCTCCCATACAGTTATCCTGGAATCCGGATGCGTTACCGGCCGAAGGTTCGTTTCGTTTGGTCGACCCGGTAGGGGGGCAATTTGTGGATGTGGATATGAGAGCTGTAGGTGAGGTGACGATCGAGCAGTCCTTCATCAATCGACTTACCCTCACTCATACGTTGCAGGAGGGCGTGTTGCAATCCTATCCGTCCGGGTGGACGCTGGTTTCCTCGCCCATTGCCGTGGAAGAAGCCCCTGGTGGCGGGCTTGCAGAGCTGATGTTCCCGGAATCGCTGGCCAATACACTCTACTCCTACGAAGGTAGTTATCTTGCCCAAGAGTACCTGGAAAACGGAATCGGCTACTGGCTCAATTTCTCTGTGCCCTCCGAGGTGTCATTTAATGGTTATGAATTGATAGGGCAGGTTGTAAATCTGCAGCCTGGTTGGAACCTCATCGGATCGGTATCCTCGGAGGCCGTACTGATCGATAACAATAACATTTTGGTACCCGGAACCTTGTACGAATTCTCCGGCAGTTACCAGCAGGTAGAGACGCTTCAGCCTGGCCGTGGATACTGGATCAATGCGTCGGGTGCAGGGTCTGTGATGATCTCTGCGACAGGAATGTAGATCGCTAATTATCCAAGGAAACAGTATTACAATTTTTTTCTTTGTTCGTCATCAACATAACGTGCTCTAATAATGAAATGTTCTTGGTCTTCGCGCAATGCCATGGTTCTGGCAACGCTTCTCATAACCTTGTGCATAGGGGAATTTGTCTACTCGGCTGCCGGTCCTGCTCATAACAATCCTGAACCGGTTCTCCAAACCAGTATATTTCCCGCTCTCACCGGAAACGTCCTCCTCGATAGCCTTCGCGCAGCCTACGCACCGGACGTTGTATACAGTTACGACACCGCACGAGATTACATGTTTTCCAATGTCGAAAACAACAGTAGCATCGTGGAGTGCATCTATACCGGCAGAACTGTAATCATCGATCCAAATGAGGCTGACCCTACCGGCTACGCCTTTACCAACTTCAATTTCAACACCGAACACATCTACCCTCAATCCAAAGGTGCTTCCGAGTCTCCTGCCCGCAGCGACCTACACCATCTGCGCGCAGCATACGGCAACGTTAACTCCTCTCGTGGAAATCTACCTTTTGGTGCACTCGACCCCGTCGACGTTAACCGCTGGTGGTACTACGACAGCGAGTCCAACACCTACTCTCAGGACACAACCCCCGATGGCGACCTAGGCCTCTGGAGCCGCACAGGAAGCACTTCGTTTCAGCCCCGCGATAAAAACAAAGGTGATGTGGCTCGGGCTGCTTTCTACTTTTACATGATGTATGAAACTGCCGCCTACGAAGCCGATCCTGCATTCTTTACCGGGATGATGGATGAGCTACTTTCGTTCCACGATGCAGACCCGATTGATGCCACCGAAGTTACCCGGAATAATCGAATCAACGCCATCCAGGGTAATCTCAATCCCTTCATCACCGACACCACACTCATACGCCGGGCATTTTTTCAGGATTTCGATCCGAACGAAGGGTCAGAAACTGACACCGAGATCACGATCAACTTCGATAACGAATCCAAGTCATCGTATGGAGTGGGCAATGTAACCCTGGACGGTATCTCGTGGGAACTCGACAACACGCTGATTGGAACCTCAGCTGATGACATGAAAAACGGCCTCAAATCTGCGCGGGGGAGAGTTCCTGCCTCTCTTACCATGCTCGCCAACAAAACTGCCGGCATCGGAACCATCACATTCCAGTACGCGCGTTCTAACTTCTCCGGAGATCGAACTGGCACCTCGCCCACCCTTCAAGTCGAGGTAAGTACAGATGGAGGAACAATTTGGACCCAAGTTGGCGATGACATCGACCTGGCCGGGGTCGACCAACTCACCACATTTTCTGTCGACGTGGAAGAGGCGTCCGATGCACGCATACGCATCATCACCTCAGCAGGAACCTCAGGAAAACGGTTCAACATCGACGATATCTCCATCACCGACTGGCCCGTTCTCTCCCTGGCAACCCTTAGCACCCCCACCACCAGCGACATCCGCTACGAGCAACTAACCGTACAATCCGAAATCACAGCAGATGGCAACAGCACCATTACCGAGCGGGGCTTCGTGTACGCCGAACAATCCCTCAACGACGATCCGCTCATTGACGGCACATCGGTCACCAAAATCACCGCAGGATCGGGAACCGGATCCTTCAGCACCACGCTAACCGGGCTCACCGCAGGAACCAGCTACATCATCAAACCCTATGCGATCAACACAACAGGAACGGCGTACGGTGAAGAAGTGGCCGTAACCACAGCGGCAATTACACTACTTACCCAACCCCTCACCAGCGGAACTGCTCCCGCCGGCTGGACCGCCACCGACATCACATTTGCCACCGACGCGGGCGGCTTCGCACGACTCACCACCACCTTATCGACCCTCACTTCACCCGCCATCGATGCATCCTCCTTCACCGGAGTCGAAGTCCAACTGGATGTAGCCAAATTCGGAACCGGAGACGACGGCCCCGTCACCGTGCAATACTCCACCGATAACGGCGACTCCTGGAACACCGCCGGTACCTCCGGCACACCCG
>PZPG01000062.1:0-796 GCA_003045995.1 Bacteroidota bacterium | reverse complement strand
CCGACCAGGCCGTGCTCATCCCCGCTACCTCCGCCACCCTCCGCATCCGCTTCACCCGCACCGCAAGCCCCTCCGAAAAACGCCTTCGAAACATCGACATCCGCGGAGCCCACCTCGCCATCATCGGCGCCGACCCCGCCCGCCAGAACAGCGGGTTCAGACTCCTCACAACCCCGGTGACCAAGTCACTCGAAACCTTTCTCGAGCCCATCTGGACGCAAGGAGCCACCGGAGCCGATTACACCGGCGGCGACCCAAATGTATTCCAGTTCGACGGCACCTCCTATCAACCCGTACCCAATCTTACCACAACCAACCTCAACCCGGGCGAATCGATCGCACTCTACCTGTTCGAACTCGACGAGTACGGCGACGAAACCAGCAACACCTGGCCCAAAACCCTCTACACCACCGGCGAACTCACCTTCGGAACCGTTACCCCTACGCTCGTGAACCAGGGTGCAAGCGAGTACAACCTGGTCGGAAATCCATTCGAAGTCCCCATCCGGCTCGGCGGCCTTACGCGCGGTTCCGTACGCAATCAGGTTTGGGTCTACGATCACGCGTATGATGCGGGATTCAACGGCGACGCAGGGGAGGCGGAAAACTCCACCGGTGGCGGTTGGCGTGCCTGGAACGGGACCATCGGGTCGCTATCGGGCGGAGTCATCGCGCCGTATCAGGGCTTTTTTGTGCGAAATGAGGCGTCGGTCGAAGGCTCTGCCACACTGGCGATTCCCGCGGAAGCCAAAACCACGGGCGGGCAATTGTACGGTGCCGATGAACATGCCGCAGG
>PZPG01000061.1:6302-12690 GCA_003045995.1 Bacteroidota bacterium | reverse complement strand
ATCCCTGGACCTGAATGACGTGCGGCGACGGCTTCACAGACCCTACTGGGATCGAACCCTACAGATTCGCCATGCCTTCAAACTGGGCACAACGCTCAAAGAGATCCGCAAACTCACCCACGTCGACCCCTGGTTTTTACAGCAGATTCAGTACATGGTCTCGCTCGAAAACCGCACCGAAGGGCAAACGCTCGAGACCCTTCCGTCTGCCGACCTCTATGAACTCAAACAAGCCGGTTATTCCGATGTGCAGATTGCCTGGATGCTGAGCCGCAGTGGTTCTCGGGTTGATGAACAAGCTGTTCGGACCCGTAGGCTTTCGGAAGGAATGCGCCCGGTATTTAAACTGGTAGATACCTGCGCCGGAGAATTTCCAGCCGAAACCCCCTACTACTACTCGACCTACGAAACTGAAAACGAGAGTGTGGTCACCGATCGAAAGAAAGTACTGATCCTCGGTAGCGGGCCCAATCGAATCGGCCAGGGAATCGAGTTCGATTACTCCTGTGTGCATGCGGTGCTAGCCGCCCAAGAGATGGGATATGAGGCGATTATGGTGAACTGCAACCCGGAAACTGTGTCCACTGACTTCGATATCGCTGATAAACTGTACTTTGAACCGGTCTACTGGGAGCGGGTACTGGACATCATTGAACATGAACAGCCGGAAGGTGTCATTCTCCAGGTTGGTGGACAAACGGCCTTAAAACTCGGACAGCGATTTGTGGATGAGGGAATCCACATCTTTGGAACCCCATTCGAGATGATCAACTTCGCAGAAGACCGTGGATCTTTTTCAAAACTGCTCGAGCGACTCCAGATCCCGTTTCCGCCTTACGGAACCGCCCGCGACGCGGAAAAAGCGGTGGAGATTGCAAATGAAATCGGATATCCGGTTTTGATCCGGCCCAGTTACGTTCTGGGTGGCCAGGGGATGCGAATTGCTGTCAAGGAGAGTGAGTTGCGAAGCTACGTCGAGCGCATCCTTAAAACGCATCCCCAAAACGATTTTCTCATCGACCGGTATCTCAGTCACGCGATCGAGGTGGATGTAGATTCGGTCTTCGACGGAGAGCAGCTTCACATTGCGGGTATTATGCAACATATCGAACCGGCCGGGGTTCATTCCGGAGATTCTACTGCAGTAGTTCCAACGTACTCGCTAAGCGACAAGGTCCTCGATGACATTCGTACCTATCAGAAGCGAATCGCAGAAGAGATGGGCATTGTCGGATTTTTGAATGTTCAGTACGCGGTAAAAGACGAAACGGTGTATGTACTCGAGGCTAACCCGCGTTCCACTCGCACCATCCCCTTCCTCGCCAAAGCCACCGGCCGGGAGGAAGCCAAAATCGGGGTAAAAGTGATGCTGGGCGAAAAACTCAGCAGCTTCGACCTCACGTCCAATCTCAAAAACTGGGCTATCAAAGAGCCTGTGTTCCCCTTCGACAAATTTCCCGAAGTGAAAAAGGAGCTCGGCCCTGAGATGAAATCCACTGGCGAGACGATCTATTTTATGGACAATTTCGACGACGAGCGCTTCCGAAAACCCTACGAATTCAAAAACCTCTACCTCAGCAGGTAAGGGAACGACAGTATCAAAAGACCGGCGGATTGGTTACATTTCGATGACTAGGTTTTGCATGCGCATCACCCAGTCTTTTTTTTACCATCCCGTACTATCTACCATGTCCAAATACCCGATACTGATCGCTTTTGGCGGAATATCCCCCGAACATGAGGTCTCCGTGCTTACTGCACTCCAGGCAAAAGCCGCCCTCGAGTCAACCAACCTTCCGCTGTTGCCACTCTACATCTCCAAAACCGGACAATGGTTCACAGGCCAACGGCTCTTCGATCTCGAATCGTACAAAGACCTTCGCACACTGGAACAAAACGCCACACCCTGTACATTTGCCGTCGACAAAGATGGCCGAACCGTGTTACGCGAAGAGTCTTCTGGCCTGTTTCATCGCCCAAAATCTCACCCTATCGATACCGTTCTGATTGCATTCCACGGTTCGTCCGGCGAAAATGGTGCCTTTCAGGGAGTTTGTGAACAATTCAACCTCCCCTACACCGGCAGTGACGTTGCCTCATCCGCCATCGGCATGGATAAAATCCGCGCCAAACAGCTCTGCCGGCAGGCCGGCATCCCAGTCGTGGACGATGTAACGGTAAACGAAACCACCTGGGTTCAAAATACCTCTGATACTCTGGAAGCGATCCAAAAACTGGGATACCCGGTTATCGTCAAACCCGCCCGCCTTGGAAGCAGCATCGGTGTCCACCGCTGCACCTCCGACGAAGAAATGAAAACCGCCATCGAGGACACCTTCCGCTACGACGAATGGATCCTCGTCGAAAAAGCGATCCACCCTCTCACCGAAATCAACTGCTCCGTGATGGGTACCCCCGACAACCCTCGGGCAAGCGTGTGTGAACAGCCCCTCGGCTCCGATGCACACCTCACCTTCCAGGACAAATATCAATCCGGGCGAGGCAAGGGCATGGCTGCAGCCGACCGTATCATACCGGCGAATATCCCAGATGTGCTATCCGACGCCATCCAGGCCTCTGCCAAAACCATCTTCCAAACCCTCGGCGCATCCGGCATCGCCCGCCTCGACTTCCTCCTCCAAACCGACACCAATACCTTCTACTTCAACGAAATTAACACCATCCCGGGATCCTTCTCCTTCTACCTCTGGAAAGAATCCGGCATCACCTTCGACCAACTCCTGCTCGAAAGCATCCGTATCGCCAAACTGCAGCATCAAAAACGAACCGGCCGCGTCCGCAGTTACGAAACCAACCTCCTTAGCGAAAAAGCGGCGAGTGGAATCAAGGGACTGAAGGGAGCGAAGGGACTGAAGGGAAGGAAGGGACTGAAGGGAGCAGGTGGATTGAATACCCCGACGGGAGGCTCTTCATGAACTGGGCTGTAATCGCCAATCCGGACAAACCGGGTCTTCAGGCGCCTTTGCTTGCAGCCATCCGGATCCTTCACAACCGTAATCAAACCGTCCGCCTTCCCTCTTCTCTTTTCGGGTTGATGGAACCGCACCCGGGCCAATCGGACAACAAGGAGGCAGACAAACCACATCTGGTTCGGTGCACAAACGAAAATGAATCCGTATCCGGCAGCGATATCGTACTAGTGATCGGTGGCGATGGAACCATCTTGCACACAGCACAGCGCGTTATGAATCTTGAGATCCCGATCCTTGGCATCAATACGGGACGGCTTGGGTTTATGGCAAGTATTCAGCCTCAGGAGATCGAAGCCGCTGTGGAGCAGATCCTTGCCGGCAACTACGAAATCGACCGGCGTAAAATGCTTACTGCTTCGTTTCAGGGGATTCTGCCAGAGAAACAAGGCGAGGGTACGAAGGCAGATGAACTCACTCGTGTTTTCCATGCACTCAATGAGCATCTGTTCTACAAGAAAGGTCACGTTTCGCTGATCTCGGTTACCGTTCGACTGAATGGGCAACTTCTGAATCGATACCTTGCCGATGGCCTCATCATCACAACACCCACCGGCTCCACCGCGTACAATCTCTCCGCCGGTGGCCCGATTGTAATGCCCGGCACCGACGTGATGGTGGTAACCCCGGTAAGCCCACACACCCTCACCACACGGCCCGTTGTGGTTCCCCTAGACTCAAAACTGCAGATCACAATCGACGAGCCGGACGGCACAGCCCTCTACGCTTACGATGGTATTCAGATGCCTATTGGGCAAAATCCGGTTACAATTACCGCCAGCCCCAATCATATTCAGCTTATCCGTCTCCCGCATCAAACCTACTTCCAAACCTTGCGGAACAAACTCATGTGGGGCCTCGATCAGCGAGAGAAACGCGAATAAAATCCACGAAAATCCATATCTTTCTTACATCAAACCAAAACAAAAAAACAAACCATAGAGCAATGAAAATTACAGTCGTGGGAGCAGGTGGAAATGTTGGCGCCACCGTGGCTCTGTCTATCGCACAACGAGATTATGCCAAAGAGGTCGTGATGGTGGATATCGAGAGAAAGGAGGGGGACAAGGTATTTTATCCGTCGAAAGGACGCGCCTTGGATCAGTGGGAGTCGTCGCCGGTTCACGGGTTCGACACGAGATTGCGGGGCGCCGTGGATTACGCGGAGACTGCGGGGTCGGATGTATGTGTTATTACAGCGGGTGTGCCGCGCCGTCCGGGAATGAGTCGGGATGATCTGCTCGGCATCAACGCAGGAATTGTGAAGTCGGTAACGGAGGAGCTAGTGAAACATTCGCCGAATACGATTTTGGTGATTGTGTCGAATCCGCTGGATGTGATGAGCTATGTGGCATATGCTGCGTCCGGGTTCGATTCGTCCCGCGTGATGGGGATGGCAGGGATTCTGGACACAGCACGGTATCGCGCCTTCTTGGCGGATGAATTGGACATTTCGCCGAAGGATATTCAGGCGCTGTTGATGGGCGGGCATGGGGATACGATGGTGCCACTCCCCCGCTACACCACTGTTTCCGGCATTCCTGTGACGCAGCTGATCGATGAGCAGAAGTTGGACGCTATTGTTGAGCGCACGAAAAAAGGCGGTGGCGAGATTGTTGGCCTGATGGGTACGTCAGCATGGTATGCGCCGGGTGCCGCGGCAGCGCAGATGGTGGAAGCGATCCTGCTGGACCAAAACCGGATCTTTCCGTGTGCGGCCAGACTTTCCGGACAGTACGGAATCGATGATCTATTCTTGGGTGTGCCTGTGAAACTTGGAAAAGGTGGCATTAAAGAGATCATTGAGGTTGACTTAAACGAAAAAGAGATGGATCTTCTGAAAGATTCAGCGAAGGCTGTCCGTCAAACGATGGATGAGTTCCATGAGCTGATGAACAAACAATCCTAATCACGAAGACAAACGCCGCGGATGCGGTATCTGGCTTCACTACTTGCACTTGAAAGACCTCCCGCGCGGAGGTCTTTTTTTTGGTGCGTGTTGAATGCGGAGTGCTGAAGATGTTTTGCAACGAGGTGTGGCAACAAGAAGTGGCAGGATACAGGGTGATGTAGTGACAGAGATGGACAGGCAATAGAGAGGGGTAGTCCACAGAAAAGGTAGACAGCGGAAACGTCTAACTACAGGAAGATGAGATCAAAGAAGAATGCGACAGGAGGTTGGTTCGGCCTGTGAGGGATGACAAGGTTTGAGGTAAAACAGTTCAGCTCCACATAATCCCCAATGATTAGTAATAATTGGGGAATAAAATCCCCAAAAATGTTGTATATTCGGGGAATACAGAAACCCTAGTATGCATCGATTATGATTCCAAGAACGTTACAACGTGTGATTCTCGGCAGGTTTCACAGCGGAAAAGCGATTATCGTACTAGGCCCACGTCAAGTTGGCAAGACCACCTTACTTAGGGAATGCCTGAAACAGAAGGAGTTCCTGCTTTTGAATGGGGACGATCCTACAGTCCGTACGGCCCTTCATCAAGCCGGAGTTTCTGCATTAAAAGCGATCATTGGGACCTTCAAATGGGTGTTTATTGATGAAGCACAACGCATTCCAAACGTGGGGCTCATCGCCAAAATGATCACGGATCGTTTCTCGGATGTGCAGCTTTTGATCAGTGGTTCATCAGCGCTCGAAATCAATCAACGTACGCAAGAACCTCTGACCGGTCGAAAATTTGAGTATCAAATGTATCCGATTAGCTGGGAGGAGTTTGAAGATCATGTTGGCTACCTGGAAGCTTCCTCTCAGCTGGAGGAACGCTTGGTGTATGGCATGTATCCCGATGTGATCACTCATCGTGCGGATGCCGATGAGATTCTAAAACAACTTACCGCGAGCTATCTCTACAAAGATCTATTGTCGATTTCTGGTATTCAGAAACCAGAGATTTTTGACCGTTTGCTAAAAGCACTGGCTCTGCAGCTTGGGAGTGAGGTATCCTTCAATGAACTAGCGAATCTCTTAGAGATCGACAAAGCCACCGTACGAAAGTACATCGATCTGCTGGAGAAGGCGTACATCGTCTTCACGCTCACCAGCTTTTCCCGCAACATCCGCAATGAAATCAAACACAATCGAAAGATCTACTTCTACGATAATGGCATCCGAAATGCTCTGATTCAAAACCTAAACCCCATCGACCTTCGAACCGATAAAGGCGCCCTTTGGGAGAATTTTTTGATTAGTGAACGGATCAAATTGCAAGCCTATCACAGACAGCAGGCGATGAATTTCTTCTGGCGAACCGTTGCGAAACAGGAGATCGATTTTGTAGAAGAAAGAAATGGCCGAATCACGGCGTACGAATTTAAGTGGAGTCCCAGAGCAAAAGCGAAAATCCCTGCCTCCTTTTTAAAGAGCTATCATGCGACAGGTG
>PZPG01000061.1:0-6202 GCA_003045995.1 Bacteroidota bacterium | reverse complement strand
AGAGCAAAAGCGAAAATCCCTGCCTCCTTTTTAAAGAGCTATCATGCGACAGGTGTGATCATCGATCGGTCGAATTTCCGGTCGTTTGTGCGAGCGGATGTGGATGTGGATGTGGATTAACTCCGTATCGAATTCGACACACTCTTACTACGTGCTGCGGCGGCCATGGTTATGTGAATATACAAAGGTAACCAATGGTCCTACATTTGGGGAGTATTACACGAAACCGTTGTTAATTTACCGCGGATAGTTTTTCAGTAATGTACTCATTCAGGCTCTTACCTTCCTTTTTTGCCCGAACAAATACCTTGCGATGAACCTCGGTTGGAAGTCGAAGCATTAGGCGACCAGAAAAGGGCTTATCCGGCTCCTCGTCCCGCTGCTGACAAAATTCCAGATAATCATCAATGGAATCGCGAAAGGCTTGCTCCAGTTCCTCAACACTTTTCCCTTGAAACGTAATCACATCGCGTAAATCCACAACCTCGCCATGAAAAAGACCGGCTTCTTCATCAAACTCAACTTTTCCGTGATATCCTTTATACTTTAACATAACTGTTACATTTTGGATGCTGTAATTCCGGCTTCTTTTAAGAATCGTCGAACAGACTTCAGGGCTCCTTTATCTGTTTCTTTCTGAGGATGCGGGCGATGAAAAACCGCTCGTACATTGTTCAGTGCAACCCGAATCCGTGATCCTCTTCCTTCACTAAGCTCCCCGCCCAAGGCAGTTAGCAAGGATTCGATTTTCTTCCACTCCACATCAGACCTCACCGGATTATCAAAGATCGTTTGTAAGGTTTTCCGATGTTTTGAACTCAGTCTCATAGTGTCATATTACGACACTATATTGTTAAACGCAATACATGAAGAAGATATTATTAGACCCTGAACGTTGATTGGAATCGTGTTGGTAAATTAACGGTTCGGCGTTTTGAAGTACTCCCCATTTTTTGGATCACCAATTACGGTTTCTTCATTTGAATGTAAGATGCACGGTGATACAACCGGTTTTTTTCGATCAATTCCCTGATGCCTATACCTAGCTCTTGTAGCGTCTTAACACAGTGAGCACAAGTGTACTGAGCCCCTTGGTCGGTGTTGATGATCTCTGGCTTGTCAGAGATTGCTATGGTTTGCTTGCAGCAACGTGGTTTGATTCTTCATCTCCAGGCTATTAGAGAACTGCAAGCCAACGATAAATCGTCTCTTCAAGTCAATAATCGGCATCAGATATATATACGCCCACACTTCAAGCGAAAACTGTCCGTCAATCGATGGATGAGTTCCACGAGCTGATGAAAAAACAATCCTAATCACGAAGACAAATGTCGCACCCGCGATACCAGGCTTCACTACGTGCACTTACAAGACCTCCTGCGCGGAGATTTTTTTTGTGCGTGTGGAATGCGGGATGATGAGTAAGCATCCGGGCAATCACATCTCTTTTGGTATTGTAGAGTGGCATAGATTGTGGCTAAAAACCTATGCTTACCCGCCAACGTCCTGTGCAAACACAGGTGGGGCGCGCAGTATTCTTTCTACTCTTCCGTCATTACTGATTTGATTTTCTCTACCACTTCGGGAGTAACCTCTTTTAGTCCATGCTCATTTTTTGCATGTTCAGCCACTAATTCAAGGGCTTCTTTTTCTGTCTTGGCTTTGATTACTCCTTCGCAATCAAATCCAACATCTCTACAACGAATTACTTTTTCCATTTTTTATTTGTTTTAGTGTTTATGAGATAGTTGATTATTCATTTTTTAATTCCAATTCCAGATTTATTGGTGCTGACCTTTCTAAGGTTGTGTAAACTGGACATCGTTTTTTAATCGCATCAACCAATTTATTCGCTTCTTCTTGTGAAACTCCAGTTAATGCCAAGTTAATATTAAATTCTTGGATTCTTGGGTTTACATCTTCTCCTTTTACTCCTCTTGGGTCAAGTTTTCCCTCGACCGTTGCGGAAGCACCTTTTAATGGAAGATCTAATTCTTGAGCAACTCTTTCTGAAACTAAAACTCCACAACTGCCCAATGCAGAAAGAAGAATTTCTATTGGGTTAATTTCTTCGTTGGGTCCACCAAGAGGTGGAGGTGAATCAATTATCAAATAATGATTTCGGGCATTTACAATTGAGCGACCGTAA
This sequence comes from Bacteroidota bacterium, assembly GCA_003045995.1. GTDB lineage: Bacteria > Bacteroidota > Rhodothermia > Balneolales > Balneolaceae > Sam29DG08-bin30. Next base: position 4,053 of record PZPG01000061.1, on the reverse strand, counting down.
GACTCAGACAATTCTGCATCAATTTTTATTGTCACCAAATCTTGACTGAATGCTTGAGTTGAAAAAGCAAATAACCCAATTAAAAATGTGGAATAAAAAATTAATTGTTTCATCTTGATAATTTAGAGTGATTGAATTGGTTTTGTTTTTCCCTTATTGCCACCAAAACTTCTTTATATACAATAAACGTGCGTACACAATACCATTTTGGAACGTTATGCGCATGATTGTTGCACAATATTACAGTCCGAGCTGGTCAAGGGGGTTTAGTATTTTTTTGTTTGGTTTACAGACTCACATAGGTAAGAAGCTCGGTTGTCTTGCTGCTTTTATGTCCAAGGAACTCCTTGATAGTACGTAAATCCGTTCCACTTTCCAATACATGTATAGCATAACCACGTCGCAAGATATGTGCGGTTACTTTTTTGTTGTTCTTGCATTCTTTCAGTGCTTTCCGAAACAGTGTCTGGATACTGGACGTGGAATACATCCCACCAGATTGTCCTTCAAACAGATATTCGGATGGATTATACTGCCCCAGAACCTTACGATAAGTACGTACCAAGGCACCGTAGACCTCAATCGTGCGTGGACTATATCGTACCTTTACGCTCACCAGCTTTTCCCGCAACATCCGCAATGAAATCAATCACAATCGAAAGATATACTTCTACGATAAAGGCACCCTTTGGTAGAATTTTTTTTGATTAGTGAACGGATCAAATTGCAAGCCTATCACAGACAGCAGGCAATGAATTTCTTCTGGCGAACCGTTGCGAAACAGGAGATCGATTTTGTAGAAGAGAGAAATGGTCGGATCACGGCGTACAAATTTAAGTGGAGTCCAAGAGCAAAAGCGAAAATCCCTGCCTCCTTTTTAAAGAGCTATCATGCGACAGGTGTGATCATCGATCGGTCGAATTTCCGGTCGTTTGTGCGAGCGGATGTGGATGTGGATGTGGATTAACTCCGTATCGAATTCGACACACTCTTACTACGTGCTGCGGCGGCCATGGTTATGTGAATATACAAAGGTAACCAATGGTCCTACATTTGGGGAGTATTACACGAAACCGTTGTTAATTTACCGCGGATAGTTTTTCAGTAATGTACTCATTCAGGCTCTTACCTTCCTTTTTTGCCCGAACAAATACCTTGCGATGAACCTCGGTTGGAAGTCGAAGCATTAGGCGACCAGAAAAGGGCTTATCCGGCTCCTCGTCCCGCTGCTGACAAAATTCCAGATAATCATCAATGGAATCGCGAAAGGCTTGCTCCAGTTCCTCAACACTTTTCCCTTGAAACGTAATCACATCGCGTAAATCCACAACCTCGCCATGAAAAAGACCGGCTTCTTCATCAAACTCAACTTTTCCGTGATATCCTTTATACTTTAACATAACTGTTACATTTTGGATGCTGTAATTCCGGCTTCTTTTAAGAATCGTCGAACAGACTTCAGGGCTCCTTTATCTGTTTCTTTCTGAGGATGCGGGCGATGAAAAACCGCTCGTACATTGTTCAGTGCAACCCGAATCCGTGATCCTCTTCCTTCACTAAGCTCCCCGCCCAAGGCAGTTAGCAAGGATTCGATTTTCTTCCACTCCACATCAGACCTCACCGGATTATCAAAGATCGTTTGTAAGGTTTTCCGATGTTTTGAACTCAGTCTCATAGTGTCATATTACGACACTATATTGTTAAACGCAATACATGAAGAAGATATTATTAGACCCTGAACGTTGATTGGAATCGTGTTGGTAAATTAACGGTTCGGCGTTTTGAAGTACTCCCCATTTTTTGGATCACCAATTACGGTTTCTTCATTTGAATGTAAGATGCACGGTGATACAACCGGTTTTTTTCGATCAATTCCCTGATGCCTATACCTAGCTCTTGTAGCGTCTTAACACAGTGAGCACAAGTGTACTGAGCCCCTTGGTCGGTGTTGATGATCTCTGGCTTGTCAGAGATTGCTATGGTTTGCTTGCAGCAACGTGGTTTGATTCTTCATCTCCAGGCTATTAGAGAACTGCAAGCCAACGATAAATCGTCTCTTCAAGTCAATAATCGGCATCAGATATATATACGCCCACACTTCAAGCGAAAACTGTCCGTCAATCGATGGATGAGTTCCACGAGCTGATGAAAAAACAATCCTAATCACGAAGACAAATGTCGCACCCGCGATACCAGGCTTCACTACGTGCACTTACAAGACCTCCTGCGCGGAGATTTTTTTTGTGCGTGTGGAATGCGGGATGATGAGTAAGCATCCGGGCAATCACATCTCTTTTGGTATTGTAGAGTGGCATAGATTGTGGCTAAAAACCTATGCTTACCCGCCAACGTCCTGTGCAAACACAGGTGGGGCGCGCAGTATTCTTTCTACTCTTCCGTCATTACTGATTTGATTTTCTCTACCACTTCGGGAGTAACCTCTTTTAGTCCATGCTCATTTTTTGCATGTTCAGCCACTAATTCAAGGGCTTCTTTTTCTGTCTTGGCTTTGATTACTCCTTCGCAATCAAATCCAACATCTCTACAACGAATTACTTTTTCCATTTTTTATTTGTTTTAGTGTTTATGAGATAGTTGATTATTCATTTTTTAATTCCAATTCCAGATTTATTGGTGCTGACCTTTCTAAGGTTGTGTAAACTGGACATCGTTTTTTAATCGCATCAACCAATTTATTCGCTTCTTCTTGTGAAACTCCAGTTAATGCCAAGTTAATATTAAATTCTTGGATTCTTGGGTTTACATCTTCTCCTTTTACTCCTCTTGGGTCAAGTTTTCCCTCGACCGTTGCGGAAGCACCTTTTAATGGAAGATCTAATTCTTGAGCAACTCTTTCTGAAACTAAAACTCCACAACTGCCCAATGCAGAAAGAAGAATTTCTATTGGGTTAATTTCTTCGTTGGGTCCACCAAGAGGTGGAGGTGAATCAATTATCAAATAATGATTTCGGGCATTTACAATTGAGCGACCGTAAGACTCAGACAATTCTGCATCAATTTTTATTGTCACCAAATCTTGACTGAATGCTTGAGTTGAAAAAGCAAATAACCCAATTAAAAATGTGGAATAAAAAATTAATTGTTTCATCTTGATAATTTAGAGTGATTGAATTGGTTTTGTTTTTCCCTTATTGCCACCAAAACTTCTTTATATACAATAAACGTGCGTACACAATACCATTTTGGAACGTTATGCGCATGATTGTTGCACAATATTACAGTCCGAGCTGGTCAAGGGGGTTTAGTATTTTTTTGTTTGGTTTACAGACTCACATAGGTAAGAAGCTCGGTTGTCTTGCTGCTTTTATGTCCAAGGAACTCCTTGATAGTACGTAAATCCGTTCCACTTTCCAATACATGTATAGCATAACCACGTCGCAAGATATGTGCGGTTACTTTTTTGTTGTTCTTGCATTCTTTCAGTGCTTTCCGAAACAGTGTCTGGATACTGGACGTGGAATACATCCCACCAGATTGTCCTTCAAACAGATATTCGGATGGATTATACTGCCCCAGAACCTTACGATAAGTACGTACCAAGGCACCGTAGACCTCAATCGTGCGTGGACTATATCGTACCTTTACGCTCACCAGCTTTTCCCGCAACATCCGCAATGAAATCAATCACAATCGAAAGATATACTTCTACGATAAAGGCACCCTTTGGTAGAATTTTTTTTGATTAGTGAACGGATCAAATTGCAAGCCTATCACAGACAGCAGGCAATGAATTTCTTCTGGCGAACCGTTGCGAAACAGGAGATCGATTTTGTAGAAGAGAAGAATGATCATGGACCGGTCGAATTTCCGGTCGTTTGTGCGTGCGGATGTGGAGTAAATCTGTATTGAATCCGACAGACTCTCAAAACGTGCGCCGGCGGCCATGGTTGGGGGCTGACGAAGCTGAATACCACTATCCGATCAGGAAACGATCAGACCAAAGTACGAATCAGACCAAAATGCGAATCAGACCAAAAATGCGATATCAGGCAAGAAGCTCTCCCATCAACCCGAATAACCGGTTTCCCGCTC
>PZPG01000114.1 GCA_003045995.1 Bacteroidota bacterium | reverse complement strand
GTACGACCGGCCTGCGACCAGTGCCAGACCCGATGGCCTTCGAACAGCTCCACCCAATCTTCCGGGGCTCTGGATCCCTGATTCTGACCAACCCCTTGAGCCTGCCCAGCCCCATGATTCTGGCCAGCTCCATGATTCTGACCCCGTCCCTGTTTCTGCCCTTCCGAGGCAACATCAAACCGAATTCCCTCCTCCGTAAGCGCCTTCGCATAGCACAAGAGTCGATTAGCCATCGCCATTCCATTGGGATACTTCCCTTTGTATGCACACAGTATCTTCATATCGCTATGTCTACCGGTTCCAAGAGGGAAGTAACGTCTCCACAATTCGGCCCAGGAGTTGATGCCGTTTCCCAAGGCGCGGATAGCGGTGTGAATCCTGTGCCCGCGAATCCGGTGCCCCCGAACCATGCACCCCCGAACCCAAAACCTGCCCAACCCGAAGCTTCTGCGGTGGTTTCATCCGGATCGCATTGCCCGCCACCATGTGCTCCGCCTTAAACAGACCTTTCTCAAAACCCGGTTGCAAGGCGGGCTGTACCAAACGAATGAAGTCCGGAAACCGAATCCACTGCCGAAAATGCAGTTTCTTCCCACCAAACCAAATTCGCGACACACTGCACATCACATTGCTCAAAACCCAGTCAATGAGCACCTTTTTTGCCTTTTTTGGCTTCGATGCCGCCTCAATCCCAGCCTTCAAGTCCACCTTCACATCTTTTCTCTCCGAATTCAGCACCCCCCGAAAATTCCGGATCGCATGCACCACCCGAACCCGGCAAAACGAAGCCAGCAAAAACGCACGTGATGCCGATTTGGAGGAATCCACAATCACGCTCGCCCCACTTTCCTCCGCAATCAGATCGTAAAGCCGTTCCGTTGCCAGAACATATCTGCGATACGCATCATCCCGAAACAAATACCGAAACACCGTTCGCAAAAACGCCTTGTTCCCCTCGAACTGATCCCTCAGCAAGCGGTACTCCTCCAAGGTCATGGGGGGCTGCGCCTGTGCAGAATTCTGTGAAGAACGCTGTGCAGATCGTCCGGTTGAAGTTGATGTTAAAGTTGAAGTTGATGTTCGATCGTTCCCTACCCATTTTTCAAAAACCACCGACCAAAACGGACACTCGCGAATGACACTGCCACACGAACAGTACTCCTCAAAAAACTGGTTCCGGGTGATGTACGTCAGCTCCCCGCAACTGAACGATCCCTCCGCAGAACCCAGCACCATATCCAGAATCGTAGTCCCGGAATGACCGTACCCGATAATGAGCAGCACCTCGTAATTCTTTTGCATCACGTACTTACGGGGTTGATGCATCTGTTTTTTCCCCGTCAGATGAGGAATTCGCGCCCAATTCAACGCCCGATGTAGCACCCGAGGCAGCACCCGACTGTTCACTCGCCCCACCCCGCTGCGCAATCACCCGGCACGGATTTCCCGCCGCCACACAATTCGCCGGAATATCCTTCGTCACCACACTCCCCGCCCCAATCACCGTGCCATCCCCAATCGTCACGCCCTTCAGCACCGTCACATTCACCCCAAGCCAAACGTCATTTCCAATCTTCACCGGCCTCGGATCACCCGACCGCGAGTCACTCCCATGCCAATCCCCGTCGGTAATCAGCGTATTCGCCCCACATCGCACACGATCCCCCAGCTCCACCAACGAAAACGCCCCAATCACCGTCCCGCTAAACCCGCAACGATCCCCCACCCGAATCTGCCCCGTCCCATGCGCCGTAAACATACACGGCCGATTCACCCCAATAAAATTCGACCGCGCCGCCGACTTAAACGTGCACGAATGCCCAATCCGAATCCCCCCGCTCGAAGAACGAAAAAACGTTGTCCGACCATAAAAAAGACTTCCACGACCCAGCTCCACCCCCGCCAGCCATGCCAGAATTCTATTTATTCGGGTTGATAGGAGCTGCCGCACGGTCCGAGTCCCAATGCGTATTCCATTCCAGATTCTATGGATCATTGGATGGTTGGTTTGGGTGGATGTCTACATTTGAAGCATCACGTGGCGTATATTCTGCGTACGCCAAACATAGCCCCGCCAAGGTAAACATCAAATAGGCAAAATTTGGCATCATGATATACTGTCCAAGCAACCCTCCCCCCAACAGCAGCGACATAGCCAGTGCCGTAGCAAACAAAAAATGAAGATCCGTTCGTCCGGAAAACAGAGCACGTATGAGAAGGATCAGCAACCGCCCAAGAAAGAGTATCAACCCAAAACCGACAACCCATCCCAATCGTAAAATCAACTCAAATATGATATTGTGCGCCCCAAAATCCACTTCAAATAGTTCTCCAGCCAATGTTTCGTATTGCAACAAGATATTTACTTTTTGCGGAAACAATCCTACCGAGTAAAGAATCGTATCTAGAGCGCCCGCCCAAATTACGCCCCGGTCGGCGAACAGCTTCTGCATCATGAACTGCGGATAGTTCGTCACATCCGAGTAATCTATTTCCGATTCTGTGAGCTCCACACTGTCGCTAAAGACAATCCCTATGGCAACAAATACGAGTGATACCAGGATCACAGTGCGTCCACTCAGCCATCGCATCACCGTTTCCCGCCGAAATCGGACTAACGCAAATACCACCAAAAAGACAATGATAGCAGAAAAGATGAGATTAAATTTGATACTTGCTGTCATCGCCAAGAAAATCAAGTAAAGCGCGGAGAACCCATAAAAATGGATGGGCATCGACATCACGCGGGGCCTCAATACCAAAAATAGTGCCGTGTATGCCAAACAGAGGACCGAAAACATCGAGAGAATCCTATGCGTGCCGGATACCAAGGAGAAACCGGAGTACAGCAGAAGAAAACTGATTCCCAAGGGTAGCGTGAAGAGGGAGAGATCGAATCGATATGTGCCCTGGGATTCCGAGGCCACCTGTGCTTCCGAACCCGCCTGTGCTTCCGAATCCACCTGTGCTTCCGAACCCGCCCCCTCCGGCACAAGCAACAAAAAC
>PZPG01000060.1 GCA_003045995.1 Bacteroidota bacterium | reverse complement strand
TAAGGCGCCCCGTTTTCGAATCCTTCGCACCAGAATCTTTCGCACCAGAACCCGTCGCACCAGAACCCGTCGCACCAAAACCCATCACACCCGAATCCTCAGCACCTCTCATCAAAAAATCCATCTGCGCCAAACTCAAGAACGGACTCTGTAGTTCATAGGCAGGTGCCGGCGGAATCAGCTCCTTTGGCTCAAAAATATTGGGCTTCTTTCCCAAATGAACCGTCAGATCGGTCACAATCTTCTCGCGAAGATAATCCAGCGGCGGATTGGTGACCTGTGAAAAATGCTGATAAAAAAAGTCGAAAAACGAGCGAGGTTCCGAAGAGAGAACCGCCAATCGCGCCGTATCACCCATCGAACCGATCGGCTCTTTTCCCGTCGCTGCCATGGGAAGAATCACACTCTCCAGATCCTCCTCCGTCATCCCAAAATACACCCGCCGATCGTCCAGACGCTCCGAAATCGCTTCAATTTGCTCTGGAACCGGGTAGACCCGCGCATCAAACGGAGCATCATAATTCTCCCGCGAAGAACTTGGGTCTCTGAAGAAGACCTCTCCACTCGAGAGATCCACCGTTACACCCCGCCCCGCAAACAAGGTCCCTTTGGCCTGAATCTCCCCCGCATCAGCCAAAAACGTACCCGCCTCCGACGACAGAAAAAAGTGATCCGCCGTACGCATCCAGCGACACGGCCGAAACCCATTACGGTCCAGACGAGCCCCAATTGTATATCCATTCGCATAGGTGATCAGTGCCGGCCCGTCCCAAGGCTCCATCGCCCGCCCCCAAAATTCATAGTATTTATTATCGCGGGTTGCAGGTGGCATGCAGATCGCAAGAATATCCTCAACATTCGGGATACTGCTTCGGTACCGCAACGATTCCACCATCTCATTAAAACTTCCCGAATCACTAATCCCTTCGCGAGTGAGGATTTCATTCTTCTCCACCCCAATCATCTTCTCCCTCGACTTTGCCCAGGAACGGTTCCCGGCAATCGTATTAATCTCCCCGTTATGGCCAATCAGCCGGAAGGGCTGCGCTTTATCCCAGGAGGAGGTGGTGTTGGTACTGAAACGTCGATGAAACAAACAAAACCGCGTCTTAAACTTTGAGTTTTGCAAGTCTGGATAGAATGATTCCAACGCAGCCGACTGAGTAAGCGCTTTGTACACAATCGTTTTGGCAGACAACGAGGTAAAAAACAGTGCATCCTCCAACCCTTTCTCCGACAACCTTGTACGCGTGAGCTGCTTCGCCGTGTAGAGCCGTTTGTCGAACGAGAGCATCGTCCTGGCTCGTTCCGGTCGACGAATAAACGCATGCATAATACCCGGTAAACTCTCCCGCGCCGCCTCTCCCAGAACCTCCGTTCGCACCGGAACATCCCGATATTCCAGCAGGTCCAGTCCAAACATCGCAAACGTTGACTCCAGAATATGCAAAGCCGCTCGCTTTACACCCTGCTCACTCTGCACAAACAAGGTAGCCACCGCTACCGTATCCTCCTCATACCCAAACAGGTCGAACGGAATATCGGTCATTACCCCCGCGCCATCCCCCGATAACCCATCCGCTGCGCATGCCCCGCGATGTTCCACACACCGAAGCGCATTCAATCCCTGCTTTAAGTTTTCATGACTGTAACGGCCCTTTCGGCTAGCTACAAACCCAACTCCGCATGCCGAATGTTCTGACCCTGTGTATTTAAATTTATTTTGCATTTTGGCGAAAGCAACGTAATTATTTTTCGGGTTGATGAGAAACAAATAGCGAAAAAAACAAACGGATGTCAAATGCGGGGGATCTGGTGTTACATTTGGAAGCCTAAGAAAATAAGGTTTAAACTCTGTAGAAGAGATGTAATCGAAGTTTTGTGAATCGATACTTTCAACTAAAAGAAAAAAGAAAAGCGCTTTTCAATGAATTATGATTTTAAAATAAATAAGGCAAATCGATCAAAAAGAATAAAAATAAAAAATATCCAAAACATCGTAAGAGACCTCTCATCAACCCGTGACAGAACAGGCATGAGCATCGAAACTCTGTGCGTTTGCCACGGGTTTAACGAGGTCACTTTTTACAGCGATTGCTGCGATCGTAGATTAGAACGATACGCCCGCCAACAGATAGAACTGCTCACTGTCGGGGTTCAACACCATGGTTCCGAACAAAGGCACGGAAAATGTTTCCGTTATTTTCAGTTCTTTGGATACCGTCACACCCAGATTTACCAGGGCAAACTCACCATCGGACGAATGCCAGCCGTCTCCAGCACCGATAAAAAGGTCGGCGCCACTTAAGGCATATCCCAGTTCAAAATAGGTGTCGCCGCCAGCGGAGCCTGCTCCAGATGCTTCATTGAAGATGTAATTCGCAGACAGGCTAAAGGCACCGGTTCCATACCCTGCATTCAGTTCAAGGGCATGACTTGATGCGTCACCTGCATCTGCATCTTCCGAAAACGAGAGCCAGGGAGTTCCCGGGTAGTAGTAATCGGTGATGCCGAGGGATAGCCCGAAGTCAAAGCTGTATGATAGGTATAAGTCCATCTCCTGGAACCCGTCATATCCTTGCGAGCCCCAGCCGCCGATCGAAAAATTACCCGCTGTAATATCCACAAACGGTTGAATGGAGGGGCCTGCATATGCAACACCACGCCAGACATACGTGCTCACAAAATCGGCGCCCGTCGAAATTTCCTGTGCCTGAACAGGGCGAACGCTCATGGCTGTAATCAAAAGTAAGAGTACAGCTGTGATCATTTTTGAAGCATTTTTTGATCGTTCATTTTTTGGCAGTATATGTGTCATTTTATTCATTCTGATTGGTTTTTTTGAGGTTAGATTGGATGAAAGGTTTTCTTGTTGATGCGCCGTCGACGGGTGACATAAGAATCGTAGCCGAACAGCAATCGATACGAAAATAATTTAGTTGAATGTGTTAATCAACTAAAAAAATAAAACAAAAGATGGGATAAAATTCTATAATTTAGGTAAAAGCGCTTTTTTGAATAGAAAATATAACTGGAAGCGCTTGCAGGAATTTTAAAAAAATCAATCCTCTCAAAGGGATGTATCAATTTTATCTATAAGTGATTGTGCCTTGAATTTCTTAGGTTCCATCTACAGTACCTGAATGTATCCACTAAATCACTCGTGAACCTTGCAAAGACAGCCAAAGGTCTTGCGGGCAATAGAGCGACTCTCATCAACCCGATACAGCACCCAAGGAACATTCACGAAAGAAAACCACGGAAACAAAACAACGAGAACAACAAACACGAGAACGATGGATCTGAAAAACAACGAAGGACATTCACACGAAGGTAACGGGCATCATGGCAATGGTCATTCAAGTGATGCGTATAACAGCAAGAATAGTTACAATGTGAATCAGGAAAACAAGGCAGAACAGGAGAGTAAGTGCCCGTTTCATGGGGGAGCGCTACGGGAGGCAGCAGGAGGAGGGCCGAAGAATCGTGACTGGTGGCCCAATCAGTTGAATTTGAGCATTTTACGGCAGCATTCGGCGCTTTCGGACCCGATGGATCCGGATTTTGACTATTCGGAGGCGTTTCAGTCGCTCGATCTGGCAGCGGTGAAGCAAGATATTGTGGAGTTGATGACCGATTCTCAGGATTGGTGGCCGGCCGATTACGGGCATTATGGGCCGTTTTTTATTCGGATGGCATGGCACAGTGCCGGGACGTATCGGGTTGGAGATGGACGCGGAGGGGCAGGCGCGGGAACGCAGCGGTTTGCTCCCTTGAATAGCTGGCCGGATAACGCGAATTTGGACAAGGCGCGGTTGTTGCTTTGGCCGGTGAAGCAGAAGTACGGTCGAGCGCTCTCCTGGGCGGATCTTATGATTCTCGCTGGGAATTGTGCACTAGAGTCGATGGGTTTTGAGACGTTTGGATTTGCCGGTGGCCGGGCAGATGTATGGGAGCCGGAGGAGGATATTTACTGGGGATCGGAGGGAGAGTGGCTTGGGGATAAGCGATATACGGCAGAGCGGGAGCTGGAAAACCCGTTGGCCGCCGTGCAGATGGGGTTGATTTATGTGAATCCGGAGGGGCCGAACGGGAAGCCGGATCCACTGGCGGCGGCCGTGGATATTCGCGAGACGTTTGCTCGGATGGCGATGAATGATGAGGAGACGGTGGCACTGATTGCGGGTGGCCACACATTTGGGAAAACGCATGGGGCGGCAGACCCCGATAAATATGTAGCGGCAGAACCGGCAGGAGCTTCCATGGAAGAGCAAAGCACGGGATGGAAGAATAGCTTTGGAACAGGCAGCGGTGCAGATACGATCACCAGTGGTCTCGAAGGTGCCTGGACCCAAACGCCAATCCAATGGAGCAACAATTTTTTCAAGAATTTGTTTGGCTATGAGTGGGAGCTTACCAAAAGTCCGGCGGGTGCCTGGCAATGGACGGCAAAAGATGGCGCGGGGGCAGGGACATTCCCGGATGCTCACGACCCCACAAAAACGCATGCTCCATTCATGCTCACCACCGACCTGGCACTTCGGGAGGATCCCGCCTATGAAAAGATCTCCCGTCATTTCTACGAAAACCCAGACGAGTTTGCGGACGCATTTGCACGAGCCTGGTTTAAACTTACGCACCGCGACATGGGGCCGAAAGTTCGCTATTTGGGACCGGAAGTGCCGGCAGAGGATTTGATCTGGCAAGATCCTATTCCAGCAGTCACGTATCCGGAGATCGATGCGAACGACATTGCAGCCCTGAAAAAAGCAGTCCTCGATACGGGACTTTCGGTTTCGGAGCTCGTTTCCACAGCGTGGGCATCGGCATCGACCTTCCGTGGATCGGACAAGAGAGGTGGTGCCAATGGAGCTCGCATCCGGTTTGCTCCGCAGCGAGACTGGGAGGTAAACCGACCGGAGCAGCTGTCACATGTGCTATCTGTGCTGGAAAAAGTGCGTGAGGACTTCCATGCTGTACAAACAGACGGTAAGCAGGTATCCATGGCCGATCTGATTGTGCTGGCAGGCTCTGCAGCGATCGAAAAAGCAGCAGAAAAGGCAGGAGCGGAGGTAACCGTTCCCTTCACGCCGGGTCGGGCAGATGCACTGGAAGAGCAGACCGACGCCGCTTCATTTGAGTGGCTGGAACCGGCTGCGGATGGATTCCGAAACTACTTTGCGCCAAAGCATAACACGACGGCAGAGGAGATGCTGGTCGACAAAGCGCAGCTTATGACTCTTACAGCCCCCGAAATGGTGGTGCTTCTGGGCGGTATGCGCGTACTGGAAACCAACTACGACGGATCTTCCCATGGGGTGTTTACCGATCGTCCGGGAGTACTTTCCCATGATTTCTTTGTGAATTTACTCGATCTGGGAACCACATGGAGGGCTGCCAACGAGGATCAATCGTTGTTCGACGGATTTGACCGTAAGACAGGTGAGAAAAAGTGGACTGGAACGCGTGCCGATCTCATTTTTGGATCCAACACGGAGTTGCGCGCCATTGCCGAGGTGTACGGATGTGCCGACTCCGGAAGGAAGTTCCTTCGGGATTTCGTGGCAGCCTGGGTAAAAGTGATGAACCTCGACCGCTTCGACCTGAACGCGTAAACGTCGCTCATCCATTAGTACCTAGAGATGATTGATTTTACAAAACCGGTCCGTGTCGCAACCAAAGCTACGTTCTCCGGACGATCGCAGTACGAATCGATCGTGAAACGCGACCGGACCGACCTTCTGATTAGGCAGCTTCAGATTCACGAACAAAAATCACCGGTCTACCTGCTTATTTCCGGCAGCCAAACGTCGGGCTACGCCCGCATCATCAATCATCTCAACGAATGGATGGACGCTCGCTTCATACAGACGCATGTCCATCAACCCGACACCGACGAGGAACATCAGCGACCCTTCTTCTGGAAATACTGGAGACAATCCCCTCCAAAAGGCGAGATTGGGCTGTTTTTGGGCGGATGGTACACAGATCCCTATCTCGATCGACTCATCGAGCCGCGCGACGAAGAGCATTTTCAGCATCAGATGCAGGAAATTCGCGAAACCGAGCGGCTTTGGGCGGAGGACGGGGCTCTGGTTGTGAAAATCTGGTTGCATCTGGACCAGGACGACAAACGCAGGAACAAACAGGGGAAGCGAAACAACCGGCCACACGACACCTGGCAGGTAACGATGGACGACTGGCGAGGCGATCACAGCTACGAGGAAAAAATGGCGCTTGTCCATCGGGTTTTCTCCGAAACGCATCACCCGGATACCCCGTGGTTCATTGTGGATGCCTCCGACTCTATGCTCTGCAACCTTACCGTGATGCATCTTCTCACGGATCTTTTCGAATATCATTTGCAAAAAAAACCGGCACGTCCAAGCTTACAGAGGGTTCGGGTTGATGGAAAAGCACCCCATGCCGACGAGGCTGGAACGATGCAACGGCACAAGAAAATCGATCCCGGAAACTCTTTTGAAACAGATGGGGCTTCGACTCCGCCACTGAACACCATCGATCTTTCGAAATCGTTGTCGCGCTCCCGCTACGAAGAAAAAATGAAACACCTTTGGGAGAGCCTGTACTTGAAAAGCTGGGAGTCGTATGACCGCGGTCAATCGTTGGTTATTGTATTTGAGGGGAGTGATGCGGCCGGCAAAGGGGGTGCCATCCGAAGACTTACACGGTGCATGGATGCCCGGCTCTACCGCGTCATCCAAACAGCAGCACCCACGGCGCTCGAACATGCACATCATTATTTGTGGCGTTTTTGGATGCAGATTCCCCAGCAGGGCAAAATCACAATCTACGACCGCTCCTGGTATGGGCGCGTTTTGGTGGAAAGGGTAGAAGGATTTGCGGATCCAGCCGAATGGCAGCGTGCCTACCGGGAGATCAATGAATTTGAAAGACAGCTCTGCCGTTCCAACACCCGGATCCTCAAATTTTGGCTGCAAATCTCACCGGAAGAGCAGCTGAAACGATTCCGGAAACGGGAAAAAACCCCCTACAAAGAGTTTAAGCTCACCGACGAAGACTGGCGCAACCGCGAAAAACTAGATCATTACGAGGCGGCGGTCAACGACATGATCCGGAAGACGAACACGGATGTTGCCCCGTGGCACCTTATTTCGGCGGAAAACAAACGGCATGCTCGCATTCAGGTGCTCGAAACCGTGGAGAAGGCTCTTACTGAGCTTGCCAGCGGGTGTGCTTGAGTCAAACATGGATAGGTTGATCGCCAGGAATCAATGTCATTTGGGTGCCAAAACATTTAGGCACCAATGTCAATTAGGTACCAGTGTCAATTAGGCGCAAATATTAATTAGGCACCAATGTCATTTCACGCGCCCCCGACGACCGGAGTCGCACACCATCCGTTTCCAGCTTTCGCAGGTCGCCCAGAAGCCATCGAACCGTCTGTTTACCAAAGGAATCTGAAAAAGGATTGCCGCTCTGTCCTGTAGGCAGAACGCTGTAGGTAGCGGGCATGGAACGATCCGTCGCCACAGTGCCAGGGGCCTCTCCCATCAACCCGCTACCCCTTTGAAAATCGACCACCCTCCGAATGGATGCGCCCAGCGTAACATCGAAGGGCCTGCGCCAGTCGTATTCGGTGTTGTTCACTGTGATCGAACTCCCTTCCGCTTCATACGGGCCTATGGTAAGAATGTTCTGCACGATGAGTCGCAGCATGGCAGAGGATCCCTCCTGATCAGCCGCCTCCGAAAAGAGGGGAGGCCGAAACGAAACTTTGTGTACATTTTTCCATTGCCAATCCGCCGGGTTATCGCCGAACTCCTCCTGCAGCCATCGAACACTCCGCTCGTACGCCTCAAAAATTTTGATGTCCAGGGTAATGCGATCCAGCGCACCACCACCTAGATCTGGCGCACTCTCACCTGAACCTGGCGTAATCTCACCTGGCGCATCTGCTCCAATCTCCTCCTGCTCGAGCAGCAATCTCCGAAGCATCAGCACCGGATGCTGCGGCAACTCCACAAGACGACCATATGTATCTTCATCCATCCATGTCAAAAACACCCCACGCGACAACTCCCAAACCCAGCGCTCGAAGATCGAAGCCGCTGTCGACGTTCCCTCCATTCTGTAATTCCAATTCTCGAGATAGCTAATCAATTGGGGGTTCGTCTCGGTGGCACGCGCCTGCACCACCGGCATCATCCGTGGCAACCATTCCCGCGCCTGCTCCGACATCACATCCATCTGAAGCTCGCTCATATCCTCCGGTGTCATCGACCGGCTCTCACCCAAAACCTCCCGAATCCGCTGAATCCGGTACGGCGGAGCCCAAAACGAGCCCACATAGTGCGGGTACTCCTCCCCATGCAACCGGTTATTCGCCGTCGCCACAAACCCCTCCGGCGGATTCACCACAAACGGAAGCTCATCCGTCCCAATCCAGCCGCGCCAGTCCTGTGCCGCGTCCCATCCCGCCCGAATCCCCACAGGGTCCCCACTTCGCACCGGAACCCTACCCGCTGTCACCAATGCAATCGAATCCTCCGCATCCGCCACTCCAAACGTCATCACCGGACTCCCAAAATGCCGCAACGCCTGCCGAACCTCCGCCACATTCCGCGCAAACTGCAACTCATAAAACGACTGCAACTCATGACTCACATCATGCCCCGCCCATCGCAACGCCAACCCTGTGCCCTCTGGTACGGCAACAGCGTCCCCTATGCCCGCCCGCCCGATCAGCGGCCCATGCTCCGTAGAATAGATCTCCACCAACCTGTCATCTTCCCCCTTCACAGCCAGCACCTCATAACGCACCGCCACTTCACGCCAGTCCTCATCGCTCCAATCCTCATCGCTCCAGTCTGCTTCTGCCGCGACATTCTCATCCGCGACATCCTTTACCACAACATCCTCTGCCACGACATCCACTGCACTTTCACCCCGTTGGGTTGCACGGTTTATTAAAATGTTCGGGTTGATAGGACTGGCACCCTGCCCCACAGAGCGATTACTTCCACGCAAGTATCGACGAGGATCCTCTGGATGGAACCACTCCAGATAGAGATCTGTGTCATCTGCCATACTATTGGTAATCGACCAGGCAACGAAAGGGTTGCTGCCAAGAATCACGAACGGCGCACCCGGTATTGTGGCACCGCTCACCATCAGGCCCGGGGCACTCAGAGTTGCTTCGAACCAAAACCCCGGTGAAAAAAGACTCATGTGCGGATCCCCGGCAAGCATCGGCCGTCCCGACTTCGTACGACTTCCCGAAACGGCCCAAACGTTACTCCCCTGGACCGACCCGTTACGACCAAGCACTTTCCGCACCGATTGCTCCTGATCGGCAAACGAGTGAGCCAGTTTTGATGTGTGGGCGAATGAAGCGTGGGCGAGTTCCTCTGCAAGCGATTCCTGCTCCGCCGAACGCAGCACTCCCGCAGCTCCAATCCACAGCGAATCGGCCACCGATACCGGCGCATCCTCCGGATAAACCGGCATCAACGACTCCAGCAACTCATCCCCAAGCACGTATCTCAACTCCGCAAAAACCAACTCACTTCGCCATTGCATATTCTGATCCCAGGCCATCAGGCGCGTCATCCCGATCGAGTGCTGCGGTGTCCACTCCAACGGCGTCACTCCCAGCATTGCAAACTCCGGCGGCAACGTATCCCGATGATCCGAAGCATAACGATTCACCCCATTGGCATAGGCTTGTAAACGCTGTATCATCACCGGATCCGTATCGGCAGCAATCCGCCCGGCTGTTTCCCAAAACCCGAGCGTCCGTTGATGGATATCAGTTTCCACCATATCCGGACCCAAAAACTCCGCAAACCGACCCTCCATCATCCATTGGAAAAGAGTCATTTGCCAAAGTCGCTCCTGCGCGTGCACATATCCAACCGCTGTGTAAAGATCTGCCTCATTATTTGCATCGATCCGTGGCACTCCCACATCATCCCATAAAATGGAAACAGGTTCGCGAAGCTCCGGAAGCACGATTTGACCCTCATAGGAGGGCAATGGTTTCATAACGGTGTGATAGTATCCGATAGCGATCACCCCGAGAACAAACAGGAATAGAAACAGCAAAAAACGGCTCACGACTTTCATGGGAAACACTTATTTTTTGGTAGAACACTTGAAAATACACACTTATTCGGATCCCTAAAACCAAACCTGGAAATCAATCTGAATCAGATCCGAAATCTATCCGAGAAACAAAAGAAAGAAGGAGCAATGAATATGGAGTCTACCAAACATTCGTCGGCAGAGGGAACCAACGAACATCAATTGAACGCCGGAACCACAGACGCCGGAACTAGAGAACCCGGAACCACAGACGCCGGTATCCAATCCATCACCGTCATCGGCGGCGGAACCATGGGCAATGGAATCGTGCATGTAGCCGCCATGAGTGGATTCCCGGTCACCCTCGTCGAAACCAAACAAGAATACGCCGACCGCGCCCTGCTAACTATCGGGAAAAACCTCACCCGTATGGTTACCAAAGAGAAGATCTCGCAGGAGCAGATGGATCAAACCCTTGGACGAATTCACACAAGTCTCAGCCCCGCGGAAGCCGTCGCCAACACCGATCTCGTGATCGAAGCAATTCCCGAGCAGTTCGAACTTAAGAAGTCTCTGTTTGATGTAATCGACCAGCATGCCCCGGAGCATACCATTCTGGCGTCCAACACTTCGTCGATCTCCATCACAAAACTGGCTGCATGTACACGCAGGCCCCCTAAAGTCATCGGAATGCACTTTTTCAACCCGGTTCCGGTCATGAAACTGGTCGAGGTAATCCGCGGTCTGGAAACGGACGATGCCGTAACCCAGGCTGTCACCGAGCTCGCCATGCAGATGGGCAAAGTGCCGGTACCGGCCAACGATTCGCCGGGCTTTGTATCCAACCGAGTTCTTATGCCCATGATCAACGAGGCCATTTTTACGGTATACGAGGGGGTTGCGACCGCCGAAGACGTAGACCAGGTCATGAAACTCGGCATGGCACATCCGATGGGACCGCTCCGGCTGGCCGATTTTATCGGGCTCGACGTCTGCTTGGATATTCTGCATGTTCTGTACGACGGATTCCGCGACCCGAAATACCGGCCATGTCCATTGCTTGTGAAGATGGTGGATGCAGGAAAACTCGGAAACAAAACCGGTGAAGGATTTTACAAATATGGTTGATGTTATTCGTATGATTCATGTTATACGTATGATTGATGGATTTTGTGGACTCGATGCTGACGCCACACTGACGCCATACTGATACCATGCAGAAGCCATACTGATACCATGCCGACGCCACACTTCATCAACAAACCCTTGAATATCACACTCCCATGATTGATCTGCGCAGCGACACAGTAACCAAACCTACCCAGGCCATGCGGGAAGCCATGATGAAGGCGCCCGTTGGCGACGACGTATTTGCCGAAGACCCCACCGCCATCGCCTTCCAGCAACGAATGGCCGACATGTTCGGCTTGGAAGCCGGCCTCTTTGTTCCCAGCGGCACCATGAGCAATCAGCTCTGCCTCTACATGCTCACCAACCCCGGCGACGAAATCATCGTCGACGAGCTTGGCCATATCTTCAATTACGAAGGCGCTGCAGCTTCAGTTCTTTCCGGCATCCAACTCCGAACGCTCCGTGGAACACGCGGCAAAATCACTCCGGAACTCATCGAACCCGCCATCCGCTCCACCAACGAATGGGATCCGTGGACCCGCGTCATCTCGCTCGAAAACACCACCAACAAGGGTGGGGGAGCCTGGTACACCAAAGAAGAACTCCTTGCCATTCGCGAACTCGCCGACCGGTATGGCCTCTATGTCCATCTCGACGGCGCCCGAATCTGGAATGCCATCACCGAAAGCAACATCGAACCCGCTTTCTTCGGCACCATCGCCGACACCCTCTCCATCTGTTTCAGCAAGGGCCTTGGAGCGCCTGTCGGGTCGATGATGCTCTCCACCGCCGACCGCGTTCGAAAAACTCGCCGGTACCGGAAAATGTGGGGAGGGGGGATGCGACAGATCGGAATCCTAGCCGCTGCTGCAGACTACGCCGTCGACCATCACTTCCCGCTCATGAAAGAGGATCACCGACGTGCCCGTGAATTTGCTGCTGCCATTCATGCCAGCGAGGCGTTCGACATCGACCCGTCCACCGTGGAAACCAACATCGTTCTTTTCGACTGCAAACAGGGAACTGCTTCCGACGCTGTACAGGCCTTCGCCGCAAAAAACATCGGATTTTCGGTCTTTGGCCATCAGCGGATCCGTGCTACCTTCCACTTTCAGATCACCGACGACGATCTCGCGCGCGTGATCGAGGCGGTACAAACCATGTAGCTGCACATCATCAATCCAATCAACCCCAACATCCTTACGCCATGACACACATTCGCCTCCAATCATTCTTTCGTTTTCTTTTCGGGTTGATGGGACTCGCCCTATTGCTCGTACCTACAACATCGGCACAACCGGTAAACGAGTCTCGAACCGTATCCGCAACAGAGTCTGGAATTCAGCCCGCAACTGAGCTTGCAAGAGTGCATGCAATAGAGCCTTCAACAGAAGAGCTGGCTACAAAGCCCGCAACAGAGCTTGCAAAAGAACCAGCAATACAAGCAATACAAGGACTCTCGCCCGATCATCTGCTTCAGATTCGGCGTGTCGGGTCGCCAGTTGTTTCGCCCGATGGTAAAACGGCACTCTTCACCATCACAGAAATGGACGTGGAAG
>PZPG01000015.1 GCA_003045995.1 Bacteroidota bacterium | reverse complement strand
TCGTGAAGGTGGCCGTACCGTAGGTGCAGGTGTTGTAACGAAAATCCTGGACTAACCCGGCGGAAGATTCAGTTCGGCATCACGCCGCTCCTGCTGTAGAAACAGGGAATAAGGACTTGAGCCCGGTTCAGATGGACCGGGCTTCCTGTCTACATAGGCGGCGCGAATTTGAATACTTTTACATACGGGTGTAGCTCAATTGGTAGAGCAACGGTCTCCAAAACCGTAGGTTGCGGGTTCAAGTCCTGCCACCCGTGCGAAACAAACGAGTAAATTACCAAACGAAAACAAGCATGAATAAAATTAAAGAGTTCCTGGAAGGTGTCCGGAAGGAGATGAAAAAAGTGGCATGGCCACAGCAGCAGGAGCTGATCGACAATACCATTATCGTTGTGGTGTTTACGATTTTAATCTCTGCATTTATTTTTGGAATAGACAGAGTCTACAGTTCAATTCTGGAGCTCATCTACTAATCATTTATCTCGTATGTCCAGCGAAAATTCAGACTTTCAGTGGTATGTGGTCCAGTGTTTCACCGGCAGAGAAAAGTCTGTAAAAGAGCGAATACTTGAAAAAGTGAAAGAACTCGGGCTGGAGTACAAAGTTGAAGATGTTCTTATTGACTTGGAAACCGTAACAGAAATGCGACGTGGCGCCAAAGTAACGAGAGAAGTTGTGCGTTCACCAGGCTACATCTATGTAAAGGCGATTTATGATGAAGAGGTGAAAAACATTATTACGGATGTTCAAGATTGTATTCGATTTCTTAATAATGAACGTGACAACAGTGCGCCTAAACCGGTACGTAAGGAGCAGATGCAACGAATTTTGAATGCTGTTTCGGATAACGAAGAGATAGCTGAAAAAGGTGGTGTAGTTACGATACCATTTAAAGTCGGTCAAAGTGTAAAAGTAACCCAAGGATCCTTTAAAGATTTTGAAGGGGTTGTGGATGAAATATTTCCTAATGCCCTACGCATGAAAGTATTGGTAAACATTTTTGGAAGAAATACACCTGTGGAAGTGGATGTAACTGAAGTGGAGTCCATTTAGTGAATATTTCTTACCCAAACGAACTTCTCCAGAGCTATTACGCAGCTAAACGAAACATCGAATCACATAACTGATTCTCTATGGCAAAAAAAGTAGAACGAGTGCTAAAACTTCAGATTGTTGCAGGACAAGCAACACCTGCACCGCCAGTTGGACCTGCTTTGGGTCAGGCTGGTATCAACATAATGGAGTTTTGTAAGGCATTCAACGCAAAAACCCAGGAAAACACGGGTACGATCACACCGGTGGAGATCACAGTATACAAGGATAAGTCTTTCACATTTAAAACAAAGACCCCTCCTGCAGCTGTACTGTTGAAACAAGCCGCAAAGATTAAATCCGGATCAGGTGAACCAAACCGTACAAAAGTCGGTCGGGTGACCTGGCAGCAGTGTCTCGACATCGCTCAGGTAAAAATGGAGGATCTGAATGCCTTCGACGTTACCAATGCAGCAGAGATGATCGCAGGAACTGCAAGAAGCATGGGTTTACGAGTCATTCGAGATTAATCTAAAGGAAGATAAACATGGCTAAAAGAGGTAAAAAATATCAGGCCGCAGCGAAACTTGTTGAGCCGGGTATGGAATACACTATCGAAGAAGCTTGTGAGCTTGTTAGAAAAACAAAGGTCGCAAACTTTGATGAGTCAGTAGATCTTGATCTCAAATTGGGTGTAGATCCTCGTCATGCCGACCAGATGGTTCGAGGCACCGTTTCGCTGCCGCACGGAACAGGCAAAGATGTCCGTGTGTTGGCTCTCGTCAATGAGGGAAAACAACAGGAAGCGAAAGATGCCGGAGCAGATCATGTCGGTCTGGACGACTACATCGAGAAAATTGAAGGAGGATGGGTTGATGTTGATATCATCATCGCTACTCCGGATGTGATGGGCAAAATCGGAAGATTGGGACGTCAGTTGGGTCCTAGAGGATTGATGCCAAACCCCAAAAGCGGAACTGTTACCATGGATGTTGGTAATGCCGTGCGTGAGTTTAAGTCCGGTAAGATGGATTTCCGGGTAGACAAAGCCGGAATCGTGCACACGACCATTGGTAAAAGCAGTTTCGAAGCGAGTTTAATTCAGGAGAATCTGATCAGCTTTCTGAAAACGATTATCTCCTTAAAACCCGCATCCGCAAAAGGGCTGTACATCCGAAGCGCAACACTGAGTACTACGATGGGACCAGGTATACCTATCAGTCGCTCATCGATCACTTCAATGTAAGAATAGGAGATACAGAAATGCCGACATTAGACGAAAAGAAAGCAGTAGTCGAGGAAATTGCAGAGGAGTTAAAGCGCTCCAGCGCGGTTTACGTCACGAATTATACCGGAATGTCCGTTAGCGACATGGGTGAACTTCGTGGAGCATTCCGCAAAGGAGATGTTCACTTTAAAGTATACAAGAACAAACTTGTAAAACGTGCAATGGAGTCGATTGGCGGCTATGATGAGATTTTTCCATATCTCAAAGAGCAGAATGGATTCGCGTTTGCTGAAGAAGAAATCGCTGCTCCTGCAAAAGTTCTGAAAGAACATATTCAAAAACACAACAAACCAGCCTTTAAAGCGGCGGTCATCGATGGTGCATTCTTTAATGAGAACCAACTCGAGACGCTGGCATCCATGAAGTCCAAAGATGAAATCATTGGAGATGTCATCGGTTTGTTGTTATCACCAATCAGCAATGTTGTATCTGCTCTTCAGGCGCAGGGTTCCAACATCGTAGGTGCTATCAAAACTATTTCAGAATCGGAAAATTAACTTTCACTAACACACTTTTTTTTAACTAAACGACGAACGGAGATCAAAACTATGGCTGACGTAAAAGAGATCGCAGAACAACTGGTCAACCTAACCATCAAAGAAGCCAATGAACTGGCAACTATCCTCGAAGAGGAGTACAATATCAAACCGGCTGCTGCTGCTGTAGCAGTTGCAGGACCTGCTGCCGGCGGTGCCGGTACCGAGGCTGCTGAAGAGCAAACGGAGTTTGATGTAATCCTAAAATCTGCCGGTGACAAGAAAATTGGCGTGATTAAAGAGGTTCGCGGACTTACCGGATTGGGTTTGAAAGAAGCAAAAGACCTGGTTGACGGAGCACCAAGCACCGTTAAAGAGCAAGTTTCCAAAGAGGAAGCAGAAGACATCAAAGCCAAGCTGGAAGCTGCTGGTGCAGAAGTAGAGCTGAAGTAAAAAGCGCGGTTACAATCGTAAAATACCAAAGCCATCTCCTGCAAATGGAGATTGGCTTTTGGTATCTATATTCCATGTGTTTCTCACATGAGTGTTTTTCACATCATTTCCTATCTATTAATCTAACGGAGGGGCAGCCTTTTGAGTACTATCATGGAGAAAATCCCATACACTGAAAGACTTTCATTCGGACGAATCAAGCATATCCTCGACTATCCGGATTTCTTAGATATACAGATCGACTCATTTAATCAGTTCGCACAGCTGGACATTGCTCCCAATGACCGGGAACCACGTGGATTGCAGAAAATATTTCTGGAAAACTTTCCAATAACGGATTCCCGTGAAACCCATGAACTCACGTTCGTTTACTACACGGTTGAACCACCAAAGTATACGATTAAAGAGTGTCAGGAGCGGGGATTGACCTATGCTGTTCCCCTTAAGGCAAAATTGCGTCTTTCCTCTGTAGATGAAACGGAAGATGTCTCCGACACTATTGAGCAAGATGTATTCCTTGGAGATCTGCCATGGATGACAGAGCGGGGAACGTTCATTATCAATGGTGCAGAACGTGTGATTGTTAGTCAGTTGCACCGTTCACCCGGAGTCTTTTTTGGTCAATCAATCCACCCGAATGGAACACAATTATATTCTGCACGTGTGATTCCATTCAAAGGATCCTGGATTGAATTCACCAATGATATTCGTGATGTTTTGTGGGCTTATATTGATCGTAAGAAGAAGATCCCGGCAACCACCTTGCTACGTGCACTGGGATATTCTCATGATGATGAAATTCTGGCTCTGTTTGGGCTTGGGGAAACGATCGATTTTGGCACCAAAAAAGTCTTTGTAGAGAAAGTGGTAGGCAAAAGACTTGCTTCACCGGTTAGCTACGAACAAGAGGTTGAGGTTACAGACGAGGAAACAGGTGAAGTGGAGAACCAAAAGGTTCGAACCATTCTCTTCGAGCGGGATCATGAATTTACGGAAGAGGACTTCGCAACACTGAAAGAGCATTCCATCAAGAGAGTACTGATCCAAAAACAGAGTTCTGAAGAGTCTGAGCGCTCTGTTGTGATGAATACCATCCGAAAGGATACGACCTTCGACACCAATACTGCACTTGCCGAAATTTACCGTCAGGTACGGACAGGTGATATGCCCGACCCAGAAACAGCGCGTCAGCTGCTGGAAAAATTGTTTTTCTCCGATAAGAAGTATGATTTGGGCGAAGTTGGCCGATATCGTCTGAACAAGCGATTGAAATTGGACGTGGATCTCAACACGCACTTTCTCACGAAAGAGGACATCGTATCAATTGTAAAAGAGGTGATTCGCCTGAAAGAGATGAAGTCACAGGTGGATGATATCGATCACCTGAGTAATCGTCGTGTCCGAACCGTTGGCGAGCAACTTGGACAACAATTTGCTGTTGGTTTGGCACGAATGGCCCGAACCATTCGGGAGCGGATGAACTCCAGAGATGCAGAGCAGTTAACTCCGCAGGATCTTGTGAATGCAAGAACGATCTCTAGCGTGATCAACAGTTTCTTTGGGACCAATCAGCTGTCTCAGTTTATGGATCAAACGAATCCGATTGCTGAAATCACACACAAACGACGAATGTCGGCACTTGGCCCCGGGGGTCTTACTCGGGAGCGTGCAGGTTTTGAGGTTCGCGACGTTCACTACACTCATTATGGACGGCTCTGCCCGATCGAAACACCGGAAGGGCCAAACATTGGGTTGATCACGTCACTTTGTGTACATGCAAAAGTGAATGATTTTGGATTTATAGAGACGCCTTACCGAAAAGTGGAAAATGGAGTCGTAACCAATCACATCGAATATCTTGCAGCCGAGCAGGAAGATGAAACCGTGATTGCTCAGGCGAATGCCCCGATTGATGAAAGCGGAAATTTTGTGAATGATTCGATCTTTTCACGTTTTCGTGACAGTAACGTTGGATTGGCTACTCCGGATCAAGTCGAGTATATGGATGTGTCTGCCAACCAGATTACATCACTTGCTGCAGCACTGATTCCTTTCATTGAACACGATGATGCAAACCGTGCTTTGATGGGATCCAACATGCAACGTCAGGGCGTACCACTTCTACGGCCAGACTCACCCATCGTAGGGACAGGTCTGGAGCAAAGAGCTGCCAAAGATTCTCGTGCAATTATCACGGCGGAAGGGGATGGCGAGGTGGTTTATGTAAGTGGTCACGAAATCCGAATACGGTACAATCGCACCGAGATGGAGGCAAACTGCTATTTCGATGATGGTATTAAAGTGTATCAACTCACCAAGTTTGAACGAAGCAATCAGGACACGACAGTTAATCAACGTCCGATTGTGAACGTTGGCGATAAAGTGAAAAAAGGGGATGCTATCGCAGACGGTTGTGCGACTCAGAAAGGGGAACTCGCACTTGGCCGGAATCTCTTGGTGGCGTTTATGCCGTGGCGTGGATACAACTTCGAGGATGCAATTGTGATCAGTGAGAAGATTGTACAAGAAGATGTATATACATCCATCCATATCACCGAGTTTGAGCAGCAGGTTCGTGATACCAAACGGGGTGAAGAGGAACTGACCCGTGAAATTCCGAACGTTAGTGAAGAAGCTACCCGTAACTTGGATAAGTACGGCATTGTTCGGGTGGGTGCCAAGGTGAATCACGGGGATATCCTCGTTGGTAAGATCACCCCGAAAGGAGAAACAGATCCAACGCCGGAGGAAAAATTGCTTCGGGCAATATTTGGAGATAAAGCTGGAGATGTGAAAGATGCCTCGATGAAAACACCTCCGGGGGTATCGGGTGTGGTTATCGATACTAAACTTTTCAGTCGGAAGAAAGATGAGCAGATCTCACGAAAAGAGGAGAAAAGCAGGGTTGAGATTGTAACCCGCAATTATGAAGAGAGGCTGAAAACGCTGAACCTGCAATGGGCAGAGAAAATGTATAGTCTGCTACGGGACAAAACATCACCCGGTGTATATAATTATGCCGGAGTTGAGTACATCCCAAAAGGAGAGAAGTACAAGAAGTCGGTCTTTGAGCAGATCGATCCGGTAGAGATCAATGAAAATATTGACTGGGCCACAGACAAGAATATCGTGGACCATGTGAAACTTCTTTTCACCAACTACCGGCATTTGCGCAGAGAACTTGAGACTGAAATTAAACGTAAGAAGTATCAGATTCAGGTTGGCGATGAGTTACCCCCGGGAATTATTCAGAAGGCAAAAGTCTATGTTGCCAAAAAACGGAAGTTACAGGTTGGTGATAAGATGGCCGGGCGTCATGGAAACAAAGGTGTGATTGCCAAGATCGTTCCGGTAGAGGATATGCCATTCCTGAAAGATGGAACACCGGTGGATATTGTACTGAATCCGCTGGGTGTACCCTCGCGTATGAATCTTGGACAGATTTATGAAACCATTCTTGGTTGGGCTGGATTGAAGCTGGGCGTGAAGTATGCATCACCCATTTTTGACGGAGCCAGTTATGACCAGGTTCAGGCTGAATTGAAAAAAGCAGGACTGCCTGAAGATGGTCGCGTTACGTTATATGACGGGCGTACCGGGATGGCGCTGGACCAAAAAACAACCGTTGGGGTGATGTATATGCTGAAACTCAATCACCTGGTTCAGGATAAAATGCACTCCCGTTCGATCGGTCCATACTCGCTCATTACGCAGCAGCCCCTTGGTGGTAAAGCTCAGTTTGGCGGCCAGCGTTTGGGAGAGATGGAGGTATGGGCATTGTATGCCTACGGAGCGTCCAACATTTTGAAAGAGATGCTTACCGTGAAGAGTGACGATGTGAAGGGAAGATCCAAAGTGTATGAAGCAATTGTGAAAGGTGAAAACCTGCCCGATGGCGACATTCCGGAGTCTTTCAAAGTACTCCTTCGGGAACTTATGGGTCTTGGACTCGAAATTCACGTCAACTAATTCGGTGATTCATTCAGTGATTCACTCAGTGACATCTGATCATTAAAAACCATGTAGGAGGTTTTCACGTGCCATCAACTAAGACACTCACATTCACGAAAGATTTTTCAAATATCGGTGTTTCGCTCGCATCCGATGAGACGATTTTGGATCGCTCTCATGGAGAGGTTCTGACGCCGGAAACCATCAACTATCGTACATTTAAACCGGAAATGGATGGTCTCTTTTGCGAGAAGATCTTCGGCCCGGTGAAAGATTACGAATGTCATTGCGGAAAGTACAAGCGGATACGCTACAAAGGAATTATCTGTGACCGCTGCGGGGTGGAAGTGACCCGAAAAGCCGTTCGTCGTGAGCGGATGGGGCATATCACACTCACTGTGCCGATTGTTCATATATGGTACTTCAAATCTCTGCCAAGCAAGATTGCCTACCTTTTGGGGTACTCCTCCAAACAGCTGGATCGGATTGTTTACTACGAAACATTTGTAGTTATAAATCCTGGTGTTGCCAGTGAGTTAGGGTATAAAAAAGGTCAGCTCATTTCAGAAGAGGAGAAGTTTGATATTTTGGCTGATCTGCCTGAAGAGCAGGATGAGTTGGATGATGATGATCCGGAAAAATTTGTTGTGATGGATGGCGCAGAAGCTGTGCAAGCCCTATTAGCCACTCTAGAACTGGATGAACTAGCGCACAAACTTCGGAAAGAGGTAAGAGAAGAGACTTCTCAAATGCGCAAAAAGAAAAAATTGAAGCGGTTGCAGGTTATCGAATCGTTCCGAGCTTCCGTAGGTATTACTGAAAACCGTCCTGAATGGATGGTACAGTCGGTAATTCCTGTAATTCCGCCGGAATTGCGTCCGCTGGTGCCGTTGGAAGGAGGGCGTTTTGCCACGTCCGACCTGAACGATCTGTATCGACGCGTAATCATCCGAAATAACCGTCTGAAGCGACTGATGGATATCAAGGCACCGGATGTGATTCTACGGAATGAGAAGCGAATGCTCCAGGAAGCCGTAGACTCACTCTACGACAATTCCCGAAAATCCAATGCGATTCGAACGAATAATCGTCCGCTGAAATCACTCAGCGATATGCTCAAAGGGAAGAGCGGGCGATTTCGTCAGAACCTGCTTGGAAAGCGGGTGGATTACTCCGGTCGTTCCGTGATTGTGGTTGGACCTGACCTGAAAATGCATGAATGTGGTCTTCCCAAAGAGATGGCTGTAGAACTCTTTAAGCCGTTTGTGATTCGACGACTCATTGAGCGTGGCTATGTGAAGACGGTAAAAAGTGCTAAGCGAGTAGTAGATCGAAGAGAAGCTGTTGTATGGGAAGTCCTTGAGAATGTAATCGACGGACATCCTGTATTACTGAACCGTGCTCCAACACTTCACCGTCTTGGAATTCAGGCGTTTCAGCCGATTCTAATTGAAGATAAAGCGATTCGACTCCACCCACTCGCCTGTACTGCGTTTAACGCCGACTTTGACGGGGATCAAATGGCGGTTCACCTGCCATTGAGTCATGATGCCATTATGGAGGCATCGGTTCTGATGCTCGGGTCGCATAATATTTTGAGCCCTGCAAGTGGTGGTCCCGTTGCTGTTCCTTCTCAGGATATGATTTTGGGCGTGTATTACCTGACCAAGATGGGGAATGAGAAACTAGGAGAGGGGAAAACCTTCTCTGGGCCAGATGAAGTGGTGATTGCCTACGATCAGGGCAAGATCGACAAACATGCAAAAATCAATGTTCGGATACCAGTCACCCAGGAGGATGGTTCCGTTAAGAATGAGGTAATCAAAACCACAACCGGCCGGGTACTGTTCAACAATATCATGCCGAAGGGAATGCACTACATCAACCGGACACTTGGAAAGCGTGAACTGAGATCGCTGATCACCGAAATTTATGATAACATCGGGCCGGTTGAGTGCTCGACGTTTCTTGATGACATGAAATATCTTGGCTTTGAAAACGCTACTCGCGGTGGATTGTCTTTCAGCCTGGAGGATATCATCATCCCGGACGAAAAACGTATTCTGATTGAAAAAGCGCAGAATGAGGTTGCAGAGATCCAGGAACGCTATGAGATGGGTTTCATCACCGATAACGAGCGTTACAATCAGGTGATTGACAAGTGGACCAGTACGACGAACCGGGTATCAGAAACACTGTTTAAGACGCTAACTGAGGATAAGGATGGCTTCAATTCGGTGTATATGATGGCCGATTCCGGAGCACGGGGTTCCAAAGAGCAGATCCGGCAGCTTGGCGGTATGCGTGGTCTGATGGCAAAACCGCAGAAAAGCTCGATGCAACAGGGCAATGAGGTGATTGAAAACCCCATCTTGTCCAGTTTCCGTGAAGGCCTGACCGTTTTGGAGTACTTTATTTCCACGCACGGTGCGCGAAAAGGTCTTGCAGATACAGCCTTGAAGACAGCGGATGCGGGTTATTTGACCCGACGACTGGTGGATGTTTCCCAGGATATTATCATCAACGAAACCGATTGTGGTACGTTGCGCGGGATCAAAATGCAGGCACTCAAGGACAACGAAGATGTGATCGAATCCCTTGAAAACCGGATCTCTGGCCGTGTTTCGATGCACGAAATCGTAGATCCATTGACCAATGAGGTTCTTTGTAAGCCCAATCAGTTGATTACAGCTGATATTGCACAAAAAATTGCGGATACTTCGATTGACGAAGTTGAAATCCGGTCGGTGCTGACTTGTGAAACAGAGCGAGGTGTTTGCGCCAAGTGTTATGGACGAGACATGTCTAAATCCGGCCTGGTGCAGGTTGGTGAGGCAGTGGGGGTAATTGCGGCACAATCGATCGGAGAGCCGGGAACCCAGCTTACACTGCGTACGTTCCACGTGGGTGGTACAGCATCCCGTCTTGAGTCTGCATCACAGCACAAAGCGAAATTCGAAGGAACCGTCGAATTTGAAAACGTCCGAGTCGTTGAATTCGACGACGACGAGATCATTAAGAGTGTTGTGTTGAGTCGTGCCGGAGAGCTGAAAATACTTGCAGAAGATGGCAGTACACTCATCTCCTACAATGTTCCTTACGGATCGGAGATGCTGGTAGACAAAGGAGATAAAGTGATGAAAGGAATGCCACTCTGTAAGTGGGATCCATATAACGCACTCATCTTCAGTGAAATTGACGGGGTCATTCAGTACAAAGATATTTTGGAAGAGGTGACCTATACAGCAGATACAGATTCTCAGACAGGACACCGTGAGAAGGTGATTATCGATTCCCGTGATCGTACGTTGGTTCCAACCATTGTTGTGAAAGGGAAGGAGAATATCGTCCGGGAAAATACACTGCCGGTTGATACGCATATCACGGTTGAGGATGGTGAGAAGGTAAAAGCCGGACAAGTGTTGGCTAAAATTCCACGCGCCGCCTCAAAGTCTAAAGATATTACGGCAGGTCTTCCAAGGGTAACAGAGCTGTTCGAAGCACGCTCCCCAAGTGATCCTGCTGTCGTCTCTGAAATTGACGGTGTCGTTCGAATGGGTGGCCGAAAGAGAGGTTCTCAGGAGATATTTGTGAAGAGCAAAGATGGCTCCGTCGAGAAGAAATACCTGATTTCACTGTCGAAGCACATCCTGGTTCAGGAGAACGACTTTGTTCGTGCTGGACAGGCCTTGTCCGATGGGACGATTCCTGCACAGGAGATTCTGAATATTTTGGGCCCCTACGCAGTTCAAGCCTATCTTGTAAATGAAGTACAGGAAGTATACCGATTGCAAGGTGTGAAGATCAATGATAAGCACATTGAAGTAATAGTGCGTACAATGATGCAGAAGGTCGAAGTAACCGATCCGGGTGATACTCGTTATCTGGAGGGTGACAAGGTGGATCGTTTTGAGCTCAATAACAAAAATGATGAGCTGCTCGGGAAGTTTGTAGTTGAAGATCCGGGTGATAGTGACGTAAAGATTGGTTCTATTCTGGATCGTCGTCAGGTTCGTGAAATTAATAACGAGCTCATCGAAAAAGGTGTAAAGGAGCTGGAAGTGAAAGAAGCCCAGCCCGCCATATCCAAACCGATTTTGCTTGGAATTACACGTGCTGCACTTTCTACAGATAGCTGGCTCTCGGCTGCATCCTTCCAGGAAACTACCAAAGTTCTCACACAGGCATCCATCGAAGCGAAGCAAGATCACCTTCGTGGGCTGAAAGAGAATGTAGTGGTTGGACACAAAGTCCCGGCAGGTACAGGACTCATGAAGTATGAGGATCTGATTGTGGGCTCGAGAGCAGAGTATGATGAGCTGGATGTGAAGACCGAACAGGTTTTTGAGAGCCTGGGCTTTGGTTCAACATCTGGCAATCAAAAGGAGTCGAATCTGACGGAGTCGAAGGAAGAGGTTGATATCATTCCGGAAACGGACGAAACGACACAGGATGATTCCTCTGAGGAGAAATCATAACATCTGAAATGTTTTTGCACAGATATGAAAAGCCCCGCTCAGGAATATCCTGTCGGGGCTTTTTTTTGATACATTCTTGTGTATAAGTTGATGTAATCCTCAATAGTAACTTACATGCTAGCTTAAATTGGTTTTTTCGATATTTTCCAGCAGGCTCTCGGCCTCTTGAATAAGCTGATCTGCGCGGGCCTGGGCATCCCGAACCACCTTGTTACCCTCCTCTTTTGCCTTGGAAGTGATCTCTTGCTGCTTCTCCTTGAGTCGATCAACAGAAGCCCGAAGATCCTCGATATAGGCCTGCAGACGAAATGATAAGCGGTCACGTGTATTCTTTCCGGTATCCGGTGCATATAGAATTGCAATAATTGCCCCAATGGAGGCTCCTAGTGTTAGTCCTGAGAGAAAATCGAGTCCTGATCTGTTCATAGCTATTTTTTCTGAATTCTTGTTGTTTGTGCTCTTAGTATTGATGCTTTTAGTACTGATGTTCTTTTCTTGTTCTTCTATTTATCCTTGTAACTCATTGTCCTTGTGCTCATGATCTGTCTGTTCGTGACAATACTCCATTTGGGAGCATCCGTTAAGCGGGACAGACCGTTTGGATGGACTGACAAATGACACTGCTTTGACAAATGACACTGCTTTGAATGTAGTGTATTACGATTGCAAAAAACAATTATTGAAAATAACAAAACTCACGTGAATCAGAAAGTGTCTCTCTGAGATTGTTCAGAAAAGAAAAAAACCCGTACCTTCATCTCGATCGGTTACACTGACTCGGTTACGCTGACTAGTTCGCTTCCTAGAATCCGGATGCAAATCCCATCAACCCTTTAAAAATAAAATAAGCATGAAATTTTTTATCGATACAGCCAAGATTGAAGAGATTGAGGAAGCACTTACGCTAGGGGTACTGGACGGTGTGACAACCAATCCAAGTTTATGTGCTAAAGCAGGGGTGAAGGATTTTGATGCTCATATACAAAAGATTTGCTCGATGGTGGATGGGGATGTGTCGGCTGAGGTGATCTCGACGGATGCGGATGGGATGGTTCGGGAGGGGCGGCACCTGAGTTCACTGGCGCCGAATGTGGTGGTGAAGGTTCCGCTGATTCGTGATGGAATTAAGGCGATCAAAACGCTGTCTGGGGAGGGGATTAAGACCAATTGTACACTCTGCTTTTCGGGTACACAGGCGTTGATTGCCGCGAAGGCGGGGGCAACCTACATTTCGCC
This sequence comes from Bacteroidota bacterium, assembly GCA_003045995.1. Classification (GTDB taxonomy): domain Bacteria; phylum Bacteroidota; class Rhodothermia; order Balneolales; family Balneolaceae; genus Sam29DG08-bin30. The sequence goes on along the minus strand of PZPG01000015.1, from coordinate 28,329 downwards.
GTTTATTGGTCGGCTGGATGACATCTCTTCGGATGGGATGCAGCTGATCGCTGATATTGCCTTGATTTACGAAAATTATGGATATGAGACGGAAATATTGGCGGCTAGTATTCGACACCCTATGCATGTTCTGGAGGCGGCGAGGCTTGGAGCGCATGTTGCAACGATTCCGTTTTCTGTGATTGAATCTTTATTACGGCACCCGTTGACGGATAAAGGATTACAAACGTTTTTGGAGGACTGGAAAACGATCGGATAGGGTGACGATTATTGGATAGGGTGACGATCGGATAGGGTTGTGCCAACTTGCGAGCAGGCCTGGCATCGGCCTTTAGGTTTTGGCTGCATCCGATGCCAGACAGATAAGTTAGGAAGTTTCTCCAATCAAATTTTGTGCAATAATGGCGGATGAGAGTACTCCGGGTAGGCCGGCTCCGGGGTGAGTGCCTGCGCCAACAAAGTAGAGATCTTTTACATCTTCACTGCGGTTGTGGGGGCGGAACCAGGCAGACTGTGTCAGCAATGGCTGAACCGAAAAGGCCGATCCTTTGTAACTGTTGAGTGTGTTTTGAAAGTGTAGCGGATCGATGTAGTGGTCTGTTACCAGGTGTTTGGTCAGGTCCGGCAGGTAGTTTTCCTCCAGAAACTGATAGATTCGATCACGATACACGGGTCCCATCTCTTCCCAATCTGTTTCGCCGTCCAAGTGGGGAACAGGAGAGAGTACATAAAATCCTTCATGACCTTCCGGAGCGAGTGACGGATCTGTGATGGTTGGCATGTGCAAATACAGTGAAAAATCGTCGGCCAATTGTTTTTTGTTGAAAATATCGTCCAACAGTCCTTTATAGCGCTGGCTTAGGATAATATTGTGATGTGCCAGGTTTGTATCGGTGTAGCGGCGGTTCGTTCCAAAATAGATAACGAAGAGGGACATACTGTATTTAGTCCGTTCTATTTTTCCGTCGCTGTATTTTCTCCGGTGTTCCGGAGCGATCATGTGCCGGTAGGTGAACGCTACATCGGCATTGGACACGACAGCATCGGCAGCAACTTCTGTGCCATCCTTTAGGCGGACGCCGTAAGCTTTACCGCGTTTCACCAAAATTTCATCGATCTCCGTATTCAGATGGATCGATCCACCCTGCTCCTCAATCAACCGGACCAAACCATTCACAATAGAACCTGTACCACCCATGGAGTAGTGTACACCCCATTCACGCTCCAGATAGTGGATCATGGAATAGATGGAGGTTGTATCGAACGGGTTTCCGCCCACCAATAGCGGGTGAAAAGAGAAGGCTCGTCGCAAAAAATCATCCTTTATAAATCCGGACACGTATTTATATACGGTTTGATGGGATTTCAGGCGAATGAGGTCTGGAGCGACACGGAGCATATCTGAGAACTTTAGAAACGGCTGGTCGGCAAGCTCAACAAACCCTTTCTCAAAAATTGGCTTGGTGGTTTTGATGAAAGCCTCGTATCCCTCCTTGTCTGCCGGGTTTCGTTTATCGATCTCGGATAGGATAAACTCATGATCGTTGTTGTAGTCGAAGTATTTGCCGTGATGATCAAAAATGCGATAGAAGGGATCGCAGGGTACCAGTTTGATGTAATCCTCTGTTTTCTTTCCGGCTGATTCAAAAATGTCATCAAACATGAAGGGTGCGGTAATCACGGTGGGCCCGCCATCAAACTTGAATCCATCCTGCTCGTACACATAGGCCCGTCCGCCGGGTTTATCGCGCTTTTCGAAGATGGTAACCTGATGGCCCTGGGACAGAAGACGGCTGGCAGTAGCAAGACCACCAAAACCGGTACCAATCACAACAATATTCATAGATTTCAGTTTTTCTGGATTGTGTATGTCTGAAAGAACCGATTCCTCCAAAATCACGTTCCCGTGGCATTCAATTCTGAGCTCGAAAAATGGGTAAACCGTAGCTTAAACCAGGTAACACGAGGGTGAAAATATACGAACTCGCAAGTGTAAATGGGGTAACTCTCAGGCGAAAGTGGACCCATTCGCAGGCGATAATAGAGCGAAACTCAGAGATCGATCTGTCGGACAAATCCCTCGAAACCACTGCTCTCTAGTTTTCTCAGTGCTTCTTCTGCCTGGAACCTTGTGCGAAACGTTTTGAAGTACACTCGGAAATAGGTTTGGCCGTCTAGTTCAACCTCGACAACCCGCGATCCGCGTATTGCGTCGGAGCGCATCCCGGCATCTTCGCCACTAGAGAAGGAACCGAGCTGCACTGTAAATACTTCTTTGCTGTTGAGGTTTTCCTGATTCACCGGGCGGTCACCTTCACCAATCACTTGCACCAGAACGGGTGCGGTTCCAATTCCAATCATGTCGATCGACTCCGCCGCAGCACGGGACAGATCGATCACACGATCTTTGATGTAGGGGCCCCGATCGTTAATCCGTACGTCTACCGAGAGATTGTTGATGAGGTTGGTGACCCGGACTTTCGTATTGAAGGGCAGGCTTCGGTGGGCAGCCGTACGGGCATTCATATCGTAAATTTCGCCGTTTGCTGTTTGTTTTCCATGAAAATCGGAGCCGTACCAACTTGCAATCCCCTCAGTGGAGTTTCGGTCTGATGTGGATCGGTCGTTTGATACGGATCTATTCGCATTGGCAATCGTACCGGAACCTTTCCCGGCATCTGTACCCGCACTCGCATTTGACCCTGCATTCACACTCGGACGTGTGCTCGAATTCACTTGATCAGATTGTCCGGAACGGCTCGAGGGACCCAGCACCCCGCATGAACTTAGCAATAAAGCAGCAATAACAAATACCGATAGATATTTCATACAATTGTTAGATTTTATGAATTCAATCATGGTTGTCGTTTACATTTCCGGTTTCATTGCAAAACGCATGAGATATAGTAGCTGGTTACTCTCATGTACCCGTACGTCACCGTTCGATTGCACCCTTACACGAGTTAGAATATCAATAAAGGAATTAGTACGTTAATACAGGACTGAGTACACAAATACACGAAAGAGTACATCAATACACAAATAAGTACATCAGTGTACCAGCGATTTCCTCTTTTACCTGCCGGTAACCAATCAGCCTCTTGCTGCCCGAAAATCTTTCATAAACGACACCAACGCCTCCACACTTTCGCGAGGACAGGCATTGTAAATACTCGCTCGAATGCCTCCAACACTTCGATGCCCCTTCAGTGCCACAAGATCTTGCTGCGCAGCCTCTTTCAAAAACGTAGATTCCAGCTCCTCATCGTGAATCCGGAACGTCACATTCATAGCAGAGCGGGAACCTTTCTCCACAGTGCCCCGATAAAAATCATCCCGGTCCAGCTCTTCGTAGAGAAGTGTTGCTTTATCTGCATTAAACGCCTGGAAATAATCCAATCCGCCCTTCTCCAAAATCCACTCCAGCACATAATTCACCATATATACAGCAAATACCGGCGGTGTGTGAAAGAGTTTGCCAATGTGTGTCTTGTAGTTCAAAATCGTGGGGATCGGTTCTACACGCTGCCGTTCCATAAACGACTTACGCACCATCACAACCGTCACCCCCGACGGCCCTAAATTTTTCTGCGCACCTGCATAGATCAATCCGTACTTCGCAAGATCCAGCGGTCTCGACAAAAAATCGGATGATGCATCACAAACCAACGGTGCCGGGGCATCCGGCTCTTTGGCAAATTGCGTCCCAAAAATTGTATTATTGCTTGTGATATGCACATACTCTGGTGCGTCCGAATAAGCCAGTTCGATTTGATCCGGAAGCCTTGTATACTGCTCCTCCTTACCGGAAAAAGCCACATTCACACCCCCAAACATCTTCGCCTCTTTGATCGCTTTCGACGACCAAGATCCGGTGTCAATGTAATCGGCGGTTCGCTCCTCATTCAAAAAGTTGACCGCGACCTGCAAAAACTGCATACTGGCACCCCCCTGCAAAAACAAAACCTCCCAGTCATCATCCGCCCCGGTAATCTGCTTCAGCCGCATCTCCGCCTGCGTATGAATTTCGGTATACTCCGGCCCTCTATGGCTCATTTCGATAATCGATGCCCCTTTATTCCGGTAATTGGAAAACTCTTCCTGAGCCTTCTCCAGTACGGAGAGTGGTAAAACAGCAGGACCTGCACTAAAATTATGAACTCGTTTCATGGGGTATGGGATCAATGGTTATGTGTTTTCGGTGTGATGTAAGAATGCTTCGGGCGATAGAAACCGAGTGGTTAGATCACTGCAAATGCTGTTTAAAATGTGTGAACCACAAATCCGGATCGAATCTTGGGTTCAAACCAGGTGGATTTTGGGGGCATCAGTTGATGTTCATCAGAAACCTCCACGAGTTCCTCAATTTTGGTAGGTGCCATACTGATGGCAAGTTTTGCTTTCCCGGTACGAACTCGTTTCTCCAGCTCTGCTGTACCACGACTTCCGCCCACGAACGCAATTCGGCTGTCGGTTCTTGGGTTCTGAATTCCAAATACCGGCTCCAAAACATACGACTGCAATCGGGCTACGTCTAGTCTGGACACGGCATCTTGCTGCTCTGGCTCAGGTAATTTCATCCGGTACCAGCGGTCCTCCAGATATAGGGAGATGTGTCCGTCCCCGGGTTCTTCTCCATGCCCGGTGGCTTTTACATCAAACCGAGTAAAAAGTTCCTGAATCTGCTCGTCAGATGCTTCCAGAATGACTCGGTTGTATGGCAAAATTCGCATCTGGGTCATCGGGAAAAGTACAACCGGGAAATAATCGTATTCGGCTTCGCCGGGATGGGAGCCATCGGCCTTTCGAAGTGCTTCTGAGACCCTGGAGGCACTTTTGCACCGGTGATGACCGTCCGCCACATAGAGGTTGCGAATGGCAGAAAACCGTTCGACGAAATCGGCACTTTTCGGGGCACGCCAGATTTCATGAAGCACACCGTCTTCGCTTTTGTGGCTGAGAAGTGGAAGGTGCATGTCTGTAATTTCATCCATCAGTGCAGTGATCCCCTCATCATCTTTGTAGGTGAGCATGACCGGCTCTGCATGTGCCTTTTGCGTGAGGATGTGTCTTGTTCGGTCGTCCTCTTTGTCCGGCCGTGTAAGCTCATGCTTTAAAATGATATCTGCATCGTAATCCTGAACGGATGCACATGCAAAAAGTCCGGTCTGAGTGTGTTCTGAGGTGCTCATGCGATACAGATATACGGAGGGTGTGGAATCTTGTTCCATCAACCCGGACCCAAGAAGCTGTTGTAAACGGTTTGCTCCCATCTCGTACACGGCATCATCATCGAACCGGGTACCCTCGGGTAGATCGATCTCCGGGCGAATAACGTGCAAATAACTGTTTGGTTTCCCCTGTGCCAGTTCGGCGGCCTCTGCGGTGCTTATTACATCGTAGGGTGGGCAGACGATCTCGTCGGAGTGCTCGGTTTTTGGAAGCCAGCCCCGGAATGCATGAATGATTGCCATTTTAATCTCTGAATTTTGGTATTTTTGATGCTGGTTTGAGTCGTTTGAAGCGCTCAAATATAAAAAGAATCAACGTAAGAACAGGTAAAATTTAAGGTCGATTATGGTAAATGACACGCAAAAGATGAGTGAAGAACAACACCGCCAGCTACTGTTTTTTATGCTGGTTCAGCAGCACGAGCAGATTGCCTTGATGGGGCTTGGAGAGGTGGAAAATCCGGAAAGTGGGAAGAAGCAGAAGGATATGAGTGCCGCCAAGTATGCAATTGACACACTGGAGATGCTGGAGCAATACACCCGCGGGAATATATCGTCGGAGGTGAAGGAGTATTTGACGCATACCCTTACCCAGCTACGTCTGAAATTTGTGGATGTGAAGAAGAGTGAATCGGGAAAATCGTGATAACCCTCGGGCAACCTAAGGGTTTGTGTCGGATCATTCAAGCGAGCGGAGGAGTTGTGGTTCGAACATCGCCCGTCATGGGTGAGTTGTATGGAGATGGGGAAACGTCTGCAAGTAGTGAGACTTCTAGTAGAATGCAGACTCCTGGTGGCAGGGTTGTAGCTCGTAGTAGCAAAGAATCACAGTGGGTGCTGATGATTTTTCGCAATGGATTATGGGATCTGCCAAAAGGGAAACTGGAGCCGGGGGAGTCACGCAAGGAGTGTGCATTGCGGGAAGTTTCGGAAGAGATTGGATATGCTCCGGTGAATGGATGGAAACCGGGTGCATTTCTCGGGGTGACGGATCATCAATATGAGTTGAAGGGAGAGCTTATTGAGAAATGGACAAATTGGTGGGTGTTCGAATGGACAGAAAGTAATGAAGAGGGTGAAGAGGCTGATGTTACTAAGTTTGTGCCTCAGAGCGAAGAGGGGATCACACTTGTAGAGTGGATGAGTCTTGATACAGCAATTGAGAAGGCAGGGTTTGAAAATCTTCGAACCGTTCTTCGTACCCTAAGAGCCAACAAACAGTAAGAAGTTTGCTGGCTGGGTGTTTGTCAGTTCTGCAACTTGAAGACAATTGGCAAACTAAACTGTACTCGTACAGGTCTTCCGCGTTGAAGTCCCGGACGAAATTTGGCTTCCCGCACCACTCGTAGTGCTTCCTCATCGGCACCTCCGCCAATTCCGCGAATGATGACCGGGTTCTCTACTTCGCCACGCTCGTTCACGATAAACTGAACGTACACGCGACCTTCAATACCGGCTCGACGGGCCATCTCGGGATAACGAATTTTCTTTTGTAGCCCACCAATTCCACCGATGAGCTCCGGCTGGTTTTCTACTACAATGAAGAAATCCTCTTCCGGCTCCTCTTCGGGTGGAGGAGGCATACTCAGCTGATCTCCGATGTCCAGGTCTGCACTGATATTGATATCTACATCTTCAATAATTTCGTCATTCGGTACTTCTACAGGGACTGGCGGACGAGGCGGTGGTGGTGGAGTCTCGATCTGTCTGGTTTGAATGATCTCCTCCATCTCGACAATCTCCTGCTCATCCATCACGATTTCTGCAGGTCCTTCACTTCTGAAATCTACTCGGACGACGGTAATGGAGATAGTGAGCGCAATAAGCATCCCGATCTGCAGGAGAACGATGTAATATTTTCGCAGATCAGCTTCCGGATTTTTTCGTTGGATCATTGTATAAAGAGGTTTTTTTGACTGAAATCAGCGCTTAATGTAAAGATTTCAGTTTTAACATTCCAACATCATCAAGGAAAGTTTTTAGAAATTCGTTCAGGGCTCATTCAAGGAGTATTTAAGGCACTTTTTTCTTGAGCATATGAATGGGAAGTAACGCCGTAAGGCTGCCAGCAACGTTTGCGACCATGTCCAACGCTTCCGCATTTCTCTGAAATGGCATCCAGTGCTGAAGTAGCTCAATCATCAACCCGAATAAAACAGCGGAAAATAGAATAGAGATAAGGCGTGCTTTTTTTCCCGATTGAGCTATGCGAAGAACGCCAAAAAGGGACGTCCAGCCGAAAAAGATAATGAAGTGTCCCAGTTTGTCGAATTTGAAGAGGGTTTGTTTGGGAAGTTCGTCTGGAGGGGACAGGGTGATATATAGAATTGTGCCTGTAACAATCACAAACAGAGCGTAAAACAGATGTTTTCTCTCTTTCACCAATTTGATAAGAAACTCTCGGCGGCTGTTGTTCATAAGATCACTGGGTGACTGGTTGTCCGGGGCGAGTTTGAAAAGGATGAGAAGGTTGCGAAGAGTGAGAAGGTTGCGAAGAGTGAGAAGGTTGTAATGGTTGCAATGATTGTGGAATGCTTGCCATCATGACAGCATCTTCTGGTTCTTGAAATAGATTGAGGGTCGCCGCAATTGCTCCGGCCAGTTGATCTCCTGTTCCGGCACGTGCGTATACCCGCGTGTCGTATCCGGTGATCCAGGCCATATTTTGTGGATTGGCAAAGATGGATGGGTAACCTTTTGAATATAGGAAACAGTTGTTCTCTGCTGCAAACCTTTTCACGGCTTCCAGGCGGGTGTGATCGTCGTGGAAGGCGATGTTGAGTGCTTTGCGAAGCTCACCTGGATGGGGTGTGAGGATGCAGGCGGCAGTGCGCTTGACGATGGTTTTTGTTGTTGTCCGTAGTGCCTGTGGATCGATGGCGTAGAGTGCATCCGCGTCGAGGATGAGAGGATAGGTGCCAATCGTTTCGGTGATGATAGAGCGGCAGAATTCCAGGGTTTCAGGGTGCCGTCCTACGCCGGGTCCGAGCAAGATTACACCTGGTTTTTCATGGATTTTGTTCAGGATGTTGGGTATATGGGTAGGATTATACCATTTGTCTGGGTTCTGGCGTGTTTGGTCTGGGTTTTGGCTTGATTTCCCATCATCATCTACAACAATTTTGATGACTCTTGGCAGATTTTTTTCATATACAGGGAGCAGATGTGCAGGGGAATACAATAGTACTGCTCCGGCCCCATGATCCCAGGCCGATTGTGCAGCAAGTATCGCAGCGCCAGTTAGTCCCTCGGAGCCTGCGAGTATATGGACCGTTCCCGTGGCGTACTTGTGTTCGGCTGTACGTGTAGCTTTGTATTTTGACGGTTGTGAAATCGGTATGTCATTGCGCTTCATCACGGTGTGTAACAATTGACCGTTTGCAAGAATGGCTCCGGTTGATTGGAGATGGGAAGGAAAGGGGAGTTCGATGGTAATGACATACCCTGCACAAGCAGGGCCGTCCTCAAGGTATAACCCGATTTTGCCGGATCCGAATGTGAGTGTTGTGGTTGCCTTCACACATGAACCGAGGATCTGTCCGGTATTTGTGTCCAGACCAGAGGGAATATCCAGGCTAAAGACCGGCCGGTTCGAGCGGTTGATTCGCTCGACGATGGCATCGAGTGGTGCTCGAAGCGAGTTCATCAGGCCGGTTCCCGTGAGTCCGTCCACAATGTAGTCGAACTCAGCGAATGGAGTCGCACTTTGGAGCCACTCACTTTTGGTTTCCGCCCAGGATACGATACGGATGCGATCCAGGGGAAGTGCTTTCAGTAAAGCAAAATGATGATTCCATCCCGGGGTTCCGTGAAATTCCGGTTTCGCAAGAACGATCGTTAGGTGGTGCCGGTAGCGGTCCGCAAGGTATCGGGCTGAGACAAGAGCATCACCACCGTTGTTCCCGTGTCCGCAAAAGAGCACACCAGAAGAGCCTTCTGAAAAATGCGAAGCAATCCATTCCGCAGCTTTACCCCCTGCAATTTCCATCAAGGTTTCACCCGAAATCCCAAACTCTTCGATTGTGCGTCGGTCTGTCTCTCGTATTTGCTCTCGAGAACAAAGCCGGTTGGAGGCGGGAATTTGGTTTTTTTCTGCGTTATCGCTGCACATGGATTGTGATTTCTGACTTCGTAACTCCTTATCTATATGATTCAAATACCTACGGATTCAAATCTGCATCCAATACAAGAATATCCTTTTCGACCCTTTCAACCCATTTATCAGGGGGTACTGGTACTGGCGTTTCCCAAATAGGTAGTCTCTATGAAGGTAATCTCTATGAAGGTAATCTCTATGAAGGTAACCTCTATGAAGGTAGTCTCCATGAAGGTAGTCTCCATGAAGGTAATTCCCATAAAGGCAACTTCCATAAAGGTACTCCCTATGAAAACAATCTCAACAAAGATAATATTCGTAGTAACGTTAACGAAGGGGAATTAATACGAGCGGGCAAACAAAACCATACGCTGCGATGGTTTCCCGCTCACCATACATTGTCCGCTCACATTGTACTTTTCGTCTCCTGGGTTTTGTTCCAACGGAATACATCGGATGGTGGCCTTTGTATCTTCTTTAATTTTGGCCTCTGTTTCCGCCGTTCCGTCCCAATGAGCATACAGAAAACCTCCCCGTTCAATCTCTTTTTGAAACTCCTCGTAGGAATCAACGGTACGCGTTTGTTGTATAACCCGCTTGCGCGCCGCTTTCAGCAGATCTTGCTGAATCGTTTCCAGCAGTGACACCACCTGGCTTACCGTTTCGTCCCGGAGTAAAATCTCCTTGGTAAGGGTATCACGACGCGCAACTTCTACATGGCCGTTCTCCACGTCCCGTGGCCCAATCCCAATTCGAACCGGAATCCCTTTCGCTTCGTGCTCCGCAAATTTGAAGCCAGGTTTGTAATTGTCGCGGTTGTCCAAATCAACCCGAATCCCTCTGGATTTGAGCTCTTTGAGTAAAGGCTGTGCATACTCCAACACAGCACTTCTCTGCTCATCATTACGGTAAATTGGAACGATAACAACCTGAACCGGCGCCAGTTTGGGAGGCAATACCAATCCCTGATCATCGCTGTGTGTCATAATCAGTCCACCAATAAGCCTAGTAGATACACCCCAGCTGGTCGCCCATACGTACTTATGCTCCCCATCGGAATCCTGAAACGTTACATCGAACGCCTTGGCGAAATTCTGTCCTAAAAAGTGTGATGTGCCGGCCTGCAACGCTTTGCCATCCTGCATCATGGCCTCAATACAATAGGTGTCTACGGCACCGGCGAATCTCTCGGAGGCTGTTTTCACCCCTGTAACCACCGGCATGGCCATGTACTCCTCTGCAAATACGCGGTACACATCCAGCATCTGACGTGTCTCCGCGACAGCTTCCTCCATAGTGGCGTGTGCGGTGTGCCCTTCTTGCCATAGAAACTCCATCGTACGAAGGAACAACCGGGTACGCATCTCCCACCGCACGACGTTTGCCCACTGATTGATTAGAATCGGCAGATCCCGGTACGACTGTATCCAGTTCCGGTAAGCATCCCAGATAATCGTTTCTGAAGTTGGTCGAACGATCAGTTCCTCTTCGAGTTTCGAATCGGGATCGACCGCTACGCCTCCCTCCACGCTCTTCAGCCGACTGTGTGTAATTACAGCACACTCCTTGGCAAATCCCTCCACATGCTGCGCCTCTTTGGACAAAAATGATTTCGGGATAAATAATGGGAAATAGGCGTTCTGATGCCCGGTGTCTTTAAACATCGTGTCGAGCGCATCTCTCATATTTTCCCAAAGTGCAAATCCTGTGGGACGAATCACCATGCAACCGCGAACCGGAGAGTGATCGGCGAGAGTTGCCTCTTTTACGACATCAAGGTACCATTGGGAATAATCTTCGGATCGGGGGGTGATGTTTTTTGCCATGGATGATGGGTGGTGTTGTTTTGACTCTTTGTTCCTCAAATACAATTCGGCGAAAAAGATACGATTTTTTGATGGAGTTTGTCGGGGTCCGCTCCGCTCTTCTATCAAACCGAAAAAAAACCGGAGAACCTGACAAAAAAAACCCTGACAACATTTCTGATATCAGGGTTTATGTACCTCGGGCCGGGCTCGAACCGGCACTCGCATTGTAATGCGAATTGGATTTTAAGTCCAACGCGTCTACCCATTCCGCCACCGAGGCGTGTTACAATTGCGGACGTGTTATGATTGCAAACAAGTTGTGATTGCGAACATGTTGTGATTGCAAACGCGTAACACGAGAAAAAGATACGACAATCCATGCGATATCTTCAACGTAAACGTTACATATGCAACTCGTTGTTTTTGTTCGTGCTTGTTTGGTTGCCGGGTGTTTATCATTTCCTTGAGTGCTTGCGGATTGGTATCTTTGCTCTTGCTTTGAGCGAGCCTTGTTTTTCATTCAAAGTCATGTCCACGGGTTGCAAACAGCCCATGAATCACACAATCCAAAATTTTTTTAGAAGTATTACGTATGAGCGACCAAAAGATCATTTTTTCCATGACGGGGGTTTCCAAAATTTACAAGCCCAATAAGACGGTGCTGAAGGATATCTACTTGTCCTTTTTTTACGGCGCCAAGATTGGGGTGCTGGGTCTGAATGGTGCGGGAAAGTCGACGCTGCTTCGAATGATTGCCGGCCTGGATGATAACTATATCGGGTCGATCACGCACCAGAAGGGGATTACGTTTGGGTATCTGGAGCAGGAGCCGGAGTTGGAGGCAGGGAAGACGGTGCGGGAGATTGTGGAGCAGGGAGTGGCTGAAACCATGGGCCTGCTGAAGGAGTATGAGGCCGTGAATGAGGCGTTTGCTGATCCCGACGCCGATTTTGATAAGCTGATACAGAAACAGACGGTGCTGCAGGAGAAGATCGACCGGATTGGAGCTTGGGATATTGATAGTAAATTGAAGCAGGCGATGGATGCACTTCGTTGCCCGCCAGAGGATGAGATGGTGGATCATCTTTCGGGTGGGGAGAAGCGTCGGGTGGCGCTGTGTCGGCTGTTGTTAACGAAGCCGGATGTGTTGTTGCTGGACGAGCCGACGAACCATTTGGACGCTGAGTCGGTAGGATGGCTGGAGCAACATCTGGATCGCTACGAGGGAACGGTCATCGCAGTGACGCACGATCGATATTTTCTGGATAATGTTGCCGGCTGGATATTGGAACTGGATCAGGGGGAGGGGATTCCGTTCGAAGGCAACTACAGTTCGTGGCTGGAACAGAAGCAGAATCGACTTGCACAAGAGCAGAAGGAGGAGTCTCGCCGGCAGCGAACGCTTAAGGAGGAGCTGGAGTGGATACGGCAAAATCCAAAAGGACGGCGTAAGAAGAGCAAGGCACGGATTACCGCTTATGAGGATCTGCTTTCAGAGGAGCGGCAGAAGCGCCGGGAAGAGATGGAAATTTTTATCCCTGCAGGTCCGCGTCTTGGTAGTAGCGTAATGAAAGCGAATGGACTTAACAAGGGGTTTGGCGACCGTCTGCTGATCGAAGACCTATCGTTTGATCTGCCGGCCGGTGGAATTGTCGGGGTGATTGGACCCAATGGCGCTGGAAAAACAACATTGTTTAAGATGATGACGAGCCAGGAGCAACCGGATTCCGGGACGCTGGATCTCGGTGATACCGTACAACTTGGGTACGTGGATCAAAACCGGCCACTGGACCCGGAGAAAACGATCTGGCAGGAAATTTCCGGCGGTCACGATATTGTAAAACTTGGTCCCAAAGAGGTGAATTCACGGGCCTATGTGGCACGATTTAACTTTAGTGGTAGTGATCAGCAGAAAAAAGTAGGCGAGATTTCCGGCGGGGAGCGGAATCGGGTTCACCTTGCCAAGATGTTAAAGGAGGGGGCCAATGTTCTGCTACTGGATGAGCCCACCAACGATCTGGACGTGAACACACTTCGGGCTTTGGAGGAGGCGCTACTCGACTTTGCCGGATGCGCCATTGTAATCTCCCACGATCGCTGGTTTCTGGATCGAATCGCGACCCACATCCTTGCCTTCGAGGGGGAAAGCCAGGTGAAGTGGTTTGAAGGAAACTACCAGGAGTATGAGGAAAACCGCCGAGAACGCCTTGGGATCAGGGAAGATCAGCCCACACGTATTCGGTACAAAAAACTGATGCGCTAAACATGCGCTGATGAGCTAAGCCCGTACCATATTTGCCAAACATGCGCCAGATTTGCCAAACATGCGCCAGATTTGCTAAGCCCGTGCCAGATGCGCTACGTTGAAATCCCGACTAATCCAGGTGCTGCTCCCGGTCAAAAATGACTCGCATCATCCCGAGATACGCATCCGTTAGCTCCACATTCCTACGCGCCATCACCCGCTCCATGGTTTCCGCCGCCTTCTCAAAACGGTACCCGACACTCTCCCGGTCGGTCACCCAGCGAAATGAGGGAACCGACACAGGGTGATACGATCCCGCAATCAAGTTGCAGGAGACCCCGCACACAGTCCCGGTGTTTAGCATCGCATTAATCCCGGTTTTGGTATGATCCCCCATGATCGTCCCCAAAAACTGCTTCCCGGTATCGGTTTTCTCCCCCGTCAGCGGATGAGTAACCTTCACCGTCCCATAATTATTCTTCAGATTCGACGTGTTGGTATCCGCCCCAAGGTTACACCATTGCCCGATGAGCGAATCCCCCACAAACCCGTCATGCCCCTTGTTACTATACGAATGAAAAATCGATCCCGAAATCTCGCCGCCCACCTTGCAAACCGGCCCGATCGATGTATTTTCGTAAATTTTTGCCCCCATCTTCACCGTAGCTGAGGCTCCAATCGCCACGGGACCGCGAATCAGGCTCCCCGCCATCACCCGACTCTTTTTTCCAAGGTACACCGGGCCGCTCTCGGTGATAAACGTAACGCCCGGTTCAACAACGGCTCCCTCCTCGATAAAAAGTGGGTGTGCTCCAACGTGCATGTAATGGTTTCGGGTTGATGTGTCCGCATCTGGGTCGATCCGTTGCAGGTTGGACTGAGAGCGTACTTTATCTTGTGGGTTCTTTTGTTCAGTTGCTTCATGTGGCGCAGAATCATGTGACGCAGAATTATGTGGCGCAGTTTCTCCAGATCCTCTACGGCGGAGATCCTCCAAGATCTGCGTGCCGTTGTGCGTGAGCAGATCCCAAACATGTTCGATTAGAACAGGACTCGCAGAACGTACAGGACTTGCTGGGTGCAAAGTGCTACCAGTTGATTTCAGCTCCTCCCAATGTATGTTTGATTCATTCTGGGCCCAAAACCCACTTTTCAATTCGAGCTGCTTCAGATGTTGTTCTGCATCCAGACAAACCGCGATGGCCCGTCCGTTAACCATCAACCCGCTACTAAAGGAAAGTTTGGAGACAGCTGTGGCAAGTTTAGGGGATGGGAGAAAGCAAGGGTCGATCCAGAGGAACCGTGCAGATGCCTGGGATGGTTCCGGAGATTTGAACAAACCCTGATGCTCCGGTCGCAGGGTTCCGGCAGGCGTTTGTTCTGAATGGAGTTCCATGAGCCATTTTTCACCGAGTGTGTCTATGCCAAGGCGAAGATCGAACGAAGGCCTTGTAAGGGTAAGGGGATAAAGGGCTTTTGGCGGGGTCTGTTCAAAAAATGTAATGATCGTTTTCACAAGTGGATGTTTTTTTCTACTTTTGTGCGGTAAATTAGGAGGATGAGATTTTAAGTTTGAGTAAGCGGGAAAAAGTTACTAAATAAACGATCAATCAGACAGAAAAAACATGTGTGGAATTGTTGGATACATTGGTGAGAGAAAAGCCGACGAGATTTTAGTAAAAGGATTGCAGCGGCTTGAGTATCGGGGGTACGATTCTGCCGGAATTGCAGTGCTGAATGGACAAATGCTAGTGACGAAGGGGAAGGGGAAGGTTGAAAATCTGGTGAAGAAGCTTGCCGAAAATGCGGTGCATGGGAATGTTGGGATTGGGCATACGCGATGGGCAACGCATGGAGAGCCCAATGATGTAAATTCGCACCCGCATGTGAGCGGAAGCGGACAAGTGGCGGTGGTTCACAACGGAATTATAGAGAATTATAATGCGCTGAAGAAGCAGTTGGAAGCTCGGGGAAGAACCTTTCACAGCCAGACTGATACAGAGATTATTGCACAGCTGCTCGAGCAGATCTACGAAGACAATGGACGGCAGGATTTTGAGACTGCGGTACTTATGACGTTGAAGCAGCTTGTTGGGACGTATGGTATTGCGATACTAAACAAGGAAGATCCGGACAAGGTGTTTATTGCCAGAAAGGGGTCGCCGCTTTTGCTCGGTGTTGGAGAGGGGGAGATGTTTGTTGCCTCGGATGCTTCACCGATTATCGAGTACACGAACAGGGTGGTCTATCTCGATGATGGTGAGTTTGCAGTGGTGACAAGAGATGACTACACCGTAAAGAATATTGATGATGTGGAGATGTCGAAAGAGGTGCATGAACTTGCTATGAACCTTGAGGAGATCGAGAAAGCAGGATATCCGCATTTTATGCTAAAGGAAATTTTTGAGCAGCCTCGCTCGATTGCGGACTGTATGAGAGGGCGTATCGATCCGGAAAGCGGAACCATTACGCTCGGAGGGATTACCCGAGTGATGGAGGAATTAGCCAAAGCGCACCGTATTGTAATAGCCGCCTGCGGTACAAGCTGGCATTCCGGGCTGGTGGGGGAGTATCTGTTCGAAGAGCTTGCGAAGACAGTAGTGGAGGTAGAATATGCATCGGAGTTCCGGTACCGCGATCCACTGGTAGGAGAGGGTGATATTTTGATTGCGATTTCTCAGAGCGGGGAGACCGCAGACACATTGGCGGCGTTGCGGGAAGCGAAGAAGCGCGGTGCGACGGTAATCGGAATATGTAATGTAGTTGGATCCACGATTGCGCGGGAAACGCACGCAGGGGTGTATACGCATGCTGGACCGGAGATAGGAGTTGCTTCTACCAAAGCATTTACGGCACAGGTGGCTGTTCTTACAATGATGGCGATCGGGGTGGGAGTTTCGAAAGGGCATATCACACCGGAACGAGCCAAAGAACTGATACAGGAACTGGATAGGATTCCGAAAAAAGTGTCGCAGATCCTCGATGAGATTGATGAGCCGGTGCAGAAATTGGCGTATGAGTTTACAGACTATCCGAATTTTCTCTACCTGGGACGCTCCTATAACTTTCCGGTGGCGCTGGAAGGGGCACTAAAACTGAAGGAGATCTCCTACATCCACGCTGAGGGGTACCCAGCTGCCGAAATGAAGCATGGACCGATCGCTCTGATCGATGAAAACATGCCGGTTGTGGTGATTGCAGCTACCGATCACACAAATGACAAGATGATTTCGAACATTGAGGAGATTCGGGCCCGAAAAGGTCAGGTGATCTCGATTATGAACAAAGGGAATGAAGAGGTTGCCGAGCTCTCCGATTTTTCAATTCAGATTCCATCTACGGAGGATTGCCTTTCACCTCTGTTAACAGCCATTCCATTGCAACTTTTGTCCTACTATATTGCAGTGAATCGTGGGTGTGATGTGGATCAGCCGCGCAATCTGGCGAAAAGCGTGACGGTGGAGTAATTAAAAACACAGTACAACAAGCAATTGTTGACTTAAAGAATTTCGTTTCAACCAAACGACGTTTTATGAAGAGGGAACGATTCTGCCCGGAGGTCTGTAGTATTATCAATTAGTTGCTACGCTAATGTAATCCCCAATCCGGATAAATCAATATGTATATTTTCATTTTACTGCTCGTCTTTCTTGGTACACCAAAACAAAACGAACTTCCTACCAAGGATGGTGGAATTTTGAAGTTTTATGACACGGATTGTTACGGTTCCGATGGAACAAATTGCGACATTGTCGTAGAAAAATATAAAGATTCGGTATTGGAGTGGAAAACTGTGATCGGTGGAAATTCTTGGGACTACGCTGAAGATATAATTGAAATCACAGATGGGTATCTGGTTTTGGGGAATACGGGCTCCTTTGGGGCTGGCAACAATGATGTGTATCTGACAAAGTTAGATTTGGATGGCAAGGAACTGTGGGCAAAAACATATGGTGGCTTTTTTAACGACTATGGGAGAACGATATCTTCAGCCGCCGATTCCTCCGAAGGATACATTATTAGAGGTGAAACTCAAGTATGTCGCACAGAAAATGTATCTAATGATTGCCAAATGAACGAACTTTTCATAAGAGTAGATGCGCTGGGGAACAGGATGTAGTTCTTTGTATTGATTCTATTTCGTCATGAGTATGGGGGGTCAATCCTTTCCGTTCGGTTCCTCTATCATCGGTTGGACGCTTTTCAGTGAACAGATCATCTGTACGTGTGGTATGCCGTCGAGGTCAAAAACCGAGCCACACGTCTCAAATCCCATGGTTCCATACCAGTTTGCCAGGTGATGCTGTGCCTCGATCTTAACCGTTTTCTCCCCTCGAGTTTGAAGGCGCGCCAAAGTATTCCGAACCATCGTTTCTCCGAGTCCCAGGTTCCGAGCATTTTCCCTCACCACAATTCTGCCGATTGACACCTCTTCGAATTTTGCGCCGGCCGGAACGATACGTAGTGTTGCGAGAGCCTTCTCGCTTGTATGTGTTTGGGAAGGAGCTGATCGTTGGGAGTGAACTTTGGATTGGATTTGTCTCTTTACTCGGTTTTGCTTTTTGGAGCCAAGTTGACCTTCCGTTGATGCCGTCATTTGATCTCCTTTTTGGGTGATAAGCAGGTGTTCCGACAGCGGGTCGAGTGAGTCGATATCTTCGTAGATGCAGTCTTGTTCGATGATAAAAACCTGCTGGCGCAATCGAAGAATTTCGAAAAGGTGCCGTGCAGGAATCGCATCAAACCGAGAATAAAAAAACCAGGAGAGAGGTGTAGACATGGGGTGCGTGATGATGGTTTCCTTTTTGTATCTTCTTGATGGGAGCGTTTGTTGATGGGAATATTTTTCGACGGGAAAAATCTACATTTATTTCGGATGATTACAAAAAAAGTTACAGTTCGGATGAAGGCGGGGTTGCATGCAAGGCCGTCGTCGATGCTGGTGAAGACGGCATCGGGGTTTGTGTCGGATTTTATGATTGAGTTGCAGGGGTACCGGATTAACGGGAAGAGTATTTTGGGGATTATGATGCTGGCGGCGGAGTGTGGAACGGAGTTGCAGCTGATGATGGACGGACCGGATGAGCATGAGGCGATGGATGCAGTGGTTCGGTTGTTTGCGGCGAATTTCTCGGAGGAAGGGGAAGCACAAGAGCGTGGGGAAGAGCGTGGGGATGAAAAAGGGGACGACCATGGAGATGAAAAAGGGGACGACCATGGGTGAACGTTTGACGTGTACATTGAAGGGGGTGGCGGCAAGTCCGGGGATTGGCGTTGGACGGCCGTTTGTTCTGAAAAGGGGAGAACTTCGAGGGGAAACGTGGAGTGCGCCCCGCGAAGAGGTGGATGGGAAGACCATTTTACAGGGTGATGTAGAACAGACGCTGGAACATTGGAAAGCGGTTGTGGGTGCATTGCAGGGTCAGTATGAGGAGCTGATCCGAGAGGCAGAATCGGAGACAGTCCGCCGGGTACTGGAATCGCAAAT
This sequence comes from Bacteroidota bacterium, assembly GCA_003045995.1. Taxonomy (GTDB): domain Bacteria; phylum Bacteroidota; class Rhodothermia; order Balneolales; family Balneolaceae; genus Sam29DG08-bin30. Next base: position 9,461 of record PZPG01000015.1, on the reverse strand, counting down.
GATGATTTTGCAGGATCCGGAACTTCAGGCATCCATAGAGCGTGCAATTCAGGTAGAGTTTTTGTCATTGCCTCGTGCAATTTGCCGGGAGATCGGGCTATGGGCCGATCGGTGGGCATCCTCGGGTGCAGATTGGGTAGAAGAGCGTGTGACGGATCTGTTATCCGTGCAGGATGATCTGATTCTGATGTTACATGGTGGGCAAAGGGAGTATCCGTTAACGGGCCAAACCATCTTGTTTGCCGATGAGCTGGCTCCGGTAGAGATGATCCGAATTGCTCGTACATCTTTGAAAGGCGTTGTCCTGCAAAGAGCGGGTCATACCAGTCATGCGGTTATTCTTGCAAAATCCCTTGGGCTACCCTGTGTTGTGGGGGTTGACTGGATGGGGGCAGAACCTGGACTGCACGATGTTGCCCTGGTGGATGGTAATTTTGGTGAGGTTCTTTTGTCGCCTTCTGGTTCAGTGCTCAAGGAGCGGCGTGAGAAGGCAACTAAACTGACTGGATGGGAAGGATCCGAAGAGCAGTCCACCCGGTGTGGGGCGTCATTTGTACTGCGTGCCAATATCGAGTATCTGATGGAGATGGATCGGATGCAGCATCAAGGAGCGAGGGGAGTCGGGCTTTTGCGTACCGAGTCGATGTTGATGAGTGAGGGTGTATGGTCGCTGGAGCGCCAGGTTGGGTTTTATCGTACAGTGCTTAAGAAAGCGGGGAACGAGCCAGTAACGATTCGTCTGTTCGATGCAGGAGGCGACAAGGGACAGCCGGACGAGGTTTCTGAGACGAATCCATTTCTGGGATGGCGCGGGGTTCGTATGCTCCTGGACCGTCCCGATCTATTGCAACTTCAGCTGGAAGCCATACTTCGCGCCTCAGGAGGTGAACCGGGAAGAGTGTCGGTGATGATCCCGATGGTTACGTTTCTGGAGGAGATCGATTGTGTGCGATCGGTGATGAGAAACGTAATGGACGATCTCGATGCACGTGGGGTTATGTTCGATAGGAACATTCCATTCGGGGTGATGATGGAGGTTCCGGCGCTCGTACTCCAGGCAAAAGCGGTTGCGGAGCGGGTGGATTTTATGAGCATTGGCACGAATGACCTAATTCAGTACACGCTGGCGGCAGACCGGGGCAATGAACGTGTGGCATCTCACTTTGAACCCCGGCACCCGGCGGTTTGGAAACTGGTTGGGCTGCTACGAGATGCTTCGGTACAGAGAGGTTGTTCGTTGCGGGTATGTGGTGAAATGGCGTCCGAACCTGTGTATGCTGCTGCATTTTTAGGGTTTGGAGTAAGGGAGTTAAGTATGGGTGTTCAGGAAGTCCCGGCGGTGCGTTCCCATTTGACAGAGGTTTCCATTGAGGAGGCGGAGTTGCTTGCCCATTCTCTTGTTGCGGCTGATTGCATGAGAGAGGTGCATGCAACGTTTGAAGCATGGAAAAAAAATTATTTATTGTAATTGCCTCACACTCGAGAAATGCTAAGGCGGGAAGCGATTCCTCGAAAAACATATTTTCTTAAAGGGGAAATTAAAACTAATATTTTTAGCACAAGAAAGCATTTAGGTATTTTAATCAATACAAAATTGGGTTTATTTATTAAATAATTAACGTATCTTTGCGGCAGACAGGATGAATGAACGGATATGTGGATGTTTAAGTCCGCTCGGCAATCCCATCAACCCGAATAAAAAATATCAAACGAGACATGATTCAAAAAGAGTTTACCCCAAAACGTACTGTGTGTAAAGTTCAATTTCAGATTCCGGCAGAGTGGGCCGACAAAAGTGTGGCCGTGGCCGGTGATTTCAACGATTGGAATACCGAAGCTGATTTTCTCCAGAAAGAGGAAGCAGGATGGAGTGGAGTGGTTCGGCTGAAGCCCGAGCAAGAGTATCGCTTTAAGTATTTTGTGGATGGCGAGCGTTGGCAAAATGATGACGCAGCCGACGCGTATGTGATGAATGAGTTTGGAACAGACGATTCCCTCGTAAAAATTGGGAACTAACGGGGAATCAAACCCCGGGATCCCGGACAAAACACAACTGATTGAGTGACTTCTTCGACATTGGTCTGTATAAACACCATCTGAGCACGGAGCTTTTTGGAAATGTTCTGCTTGTAGAGAAGCAAATCCCGTCTACGAACTCAGCGCTGAAAGCCCGGCGCGACACACCGGGCGAATCCTGTCATGGGTTGGTGCTTCTTGCGGAGCATCAAACCCGCGGACGGGGGCAGCACAATCGTGAATGGATCTCATCACCCGGTAAAAACCTCACCTTTTCGTTGCAGGTTTGTCCGGACAGAAGTGAGAGGCTTCTATTGCTCTCGCTTTGCATGGCGTCCTCGATTCGTCAGGTCCTAAACGCCATAGATGCGGATGTACGTGGCAGAGTGAGTGTGAAATGGCCCAATGATGTGCTGATTGATGGTCGGAAGGTTGCAGGAATTTTAACGGAAGGTGTGTTTCAGGGGCACAAGTTGGAGAAAGTGATCCTGGGTGTAGGTGTGAATGTGCATCAGTCGCCCGGTGCTAACAACTTGGACCCGGATAAAACTACATCGATTCACCTGGAAACGCATCGAATGGTCTCGAGAGAGTGGCTGTTGGCAAGTATCCTGAACCATTTTGAGGAGATGTATCTACAATGGGAGAGTCGGTCTGATATCCTCTACCGAACTGTAAGCCATGAGTTGGATGGGTTTGGAAGATGGGTGCACGTAGAAGTGGATGGAATTCTTCGCAAAGACCCTGTGAAATTTCTGGGCGTGAATGAGTATGGTTCCTGTTTGATGTTGAATGAGGAACTGAATGTAGATACCTTCACGCATGAACAAATTCGCATCATTACTGGCAGAGAGGTCGGTACAAAAGCATCTTGAGACGTACTTCGGCACACATCCATCGCTGATTTGCGGTGTGAGTGGCGGGGTCGACTCCATGGTATTGTTGCATCTGCTGCATCGAGCCGGTGCACAGGTTACGGTGGTGCATGTGAATTACCAGAAGCGAGGGGAGGACTCGGAGCTCGATCAACAGCTGGTCGAGGAGATCTGCCGGCTTTACAAGGTGGAGTGTGTGTCGGTTCGGTTTGATGCGTCGGACAGTACGGGCAATTTCCAGGCATGGGCGAGGGAGAAGCGATACGGAGTGTTCCGTGATTTGAAAAGAGAGTTTCGCGCCGACGCCATTGTTACAGCCCATCACCGTGATGACCAGGTGGAGACCATTTACCAGCGATTGATGCGCGGGTCGGGTATGGAGCACTGGGGCGGGATGCAAGTATATGAACAGGGGCTGTTCCGGCCTCTCTTGGAGTTGGGTAAGGAGGACATTCAGATGGTTGCAGAGCAGAATGGAATCCTTTACAGGACGGATGTTAGCAACCTGGATGTCGCATACGGCCGCAACTTCATTCGGTTATCCCTGGAACCCGAGTTGGATCGGTTTTTCCCTGGATGGAAAAGCAATTTGCTTGGACTGGGACAGCGTGCCCGCGAGTTTGAAGCGATGAGGGATCTGCTGTTGGACTCGATTGCGGGAAAGGGTATTTCGGGAAAAGGTATTTCGGGAAAAGGTATTGCGGAAGAGGGTGTTGTGGGAGAGGGTTCAAAGCTCTCACTCTCTGCATTGGTACCGTTGCCTCGCACCCTTTGGGCACTTCTATTATCCTCTTGGATTCGCAGTATTAGCGGTGTAACGGTTAGGCACGGGGTGATGGGAGAGCTTTCTTCGATTGATTCTCTGCAAACCGGGCAGCAGATCAGCATTGGGATGGGTTTTTCACTGATGAGAGATCGTGACTGGCTGGTACTACTCCGAAATGAGAGTCCATCGGAGGAGATGAAGGGTGCAAAAGAACAGACGGTCAAACAGACGGTTGAACAGACGGCCAAACAGTCCGCCGATTTATGGGTGCTTGAAAAAGAGCACGTTTCGTCAGGATTGCATACGTCCACCGGTCTTCGGTTTTGTTTGAAGACGTGGAGCAAGAGGTTCAAATCAGAGGATTTTCATCGGGGTGAGCTTGTGATGGATGAGGCCTCCCTGGTGTTTCCTCTCACGCTTCGACATTGGCAGGATGGCGATCGAATCCAGCCACTGGGAATGGAGCATACCCGTCTGGTGTCGGATCTGCTAACGGATCGAAAAGTATCCGCTGCGGAAAAAAAGCGGGCTTGGGTACTGATTTCTTTTGATCAAACCGTTTGTGCCGTTATCTTTCCGCACGTCTTATCCGACGGGTCTTTGGGGGTGATTGCCAACCCGGTTCGATGCACAATCGGGACACGTTCTGTTCTGATTGCGAGTAGAGCATCATTTGGGGCAGGAGCGAATCCCATCAACCCGAACAAACACCTTTAGTTAGCTGCTATGGAACGATATTTGCCGGAATCTGTGACTGTGAATCAGGAAACGTTTCGCGTGTATTTAACGCATGACGAAATTCAGGAGCGGATTCGAATGTTGGGGGCAAAAATTAGTGAAGATTATGAGGGGAAGCGGCCAATTTTTATTGGCGTGTTGAATGGGGCGTATATTTTTTTGGCGGATTTGATGCGGTATGTGAGTATTCCGTGTGAGGTGGATTTTCTGAAGCTGAGCAGTTACGGGGCGGAAAAGGTGTCCTCCGGGAAGGTGCGGGATCTCAAGGAGGTGGATGCCAATATCAAAGGGCGTCATATCATACTGGTGGAGGATATTGTAGATACTGGTTTATCGATTCATTATTTGTACAAGAAGCTGGAGAAGTTTGAGCCGGCCTCCATTCGGGTGAGTACGCTATTGCACAAAAAGGAGGCGACACGTCATGATGTGCAACTGCATTACACAGGGTTTGAGATTCCGAATTTGTTTGTTCTCGGGTATGGGTTGGATTATGCGCAGGAGGGAAGAAATCTGGCGCAGATCTATATCCTGGAGGGTTCGTAAATTTTGTTTTCCTGTTGCAAGTGGAGGGGAAAGCTGATTATATTTGATGCCCTTCGGAAAGGGGTTGCCTTTTCGAATCGGTTTGGAGAGATGGCTGAGTGGTCGAAAGCGCTCCCCTGCTAAGGGAGTATACCTCAAAAGGGTATCGAGGGTTCGAATCCCTCTCTCTCCGCATTGGAACGATGTGTGTGAATGTGTTTGAATAGATGTGTGTTGCAAAGTTGCGTGTTACAAAGTTGCGTAAATAGACGCTATTCTGCCGCTAGTGTGGTTAGCCTTGAAAGAGAGTAGGTTGTCATACGAAGAGTACGTTGCTCACTCCCCGAAGGTTGCTCACTCCCCGATTACAGTGAGAATGAGACGCCGGCTCCCTCCTCGATTTCTATGTTCACAGAGCCAAATTCCCTGCCACGTACCCAGATTTAAAGATCCGTTGGTGATCGGCACGGTGACGGATTGTCCTAGCATGGAACTTTTGAGGTGAGATGTCATGTCGTCGCTGCCCTCCAGCGTGTGCTCAAAAAGGGACGGGTCTTCGGGAACCATTCGGTTGAAATGGGCTTCAAAATCTCTTCGTACGGACGGGTCCGCACTTTCATTGATGGCGAGGGATGCGCTGGTGTGCTGAATAAAGATATGCAGGAGGCCGGTTTTGGGGATGTTCGATTGAGGGCTGTTCATCTGAGGCATGTTTGCTTGTGAACGTTGCCTACTACCTGCGAGCGCCTGTCGGATCTCTTCGGTAATGATATGGAATCCTCTTGGTCTGGGAGCGAGCGTGAGTTGCGTTTGCCAGACCATCACCCCGTCTCCGTGTGATTCTCAAGGGATTGGATCATCTGTTTCAAGCTTTCGGAGTGATGTCCAAAGAGCAGCCTGTTGATCCATTTTGTGAGGAAGTAAAAGATTGGAATAAAGAGGATCAGAGTCACCAGAATGCCGATTTGAATGGTGGGTTCTGCAAAAAATTCAGTAACGGATTTTTGGGATCTGCTTAGGCCACCTGCGATAAATCCGCCGGCCAGTGCGAACGGGAGGACAAAGATGGTGAGTCGTTCTTCCAATTTGATGAAGTCGAGGATGAGAGCAAGTTGTTGCTTGAGCAGGTGGAGCATGCCTGTTTTTACATCGGATAGGGCATATTGGATCTTCTGGTAGAGGTAAAATGTGCGTTTAGCGGACCAAAGCTGTGCAAGAATGACAAACCCAAGCAGTACTTGCACAATCGTAATAGGAAAGAGAAAGAGAAGTGCGGCTGTGAACAGAATTCCAGCTGTGTTGATGATAAAATAGGATCGGACACGTCTATACAGCATCTGCAGCGGGTGCTTACTTCGCTTAGCAGCAGGCTTTTGAATGGGTTTCGGATCCGCGGTGAGGCGGCTTTTGACATCCGGTTTCCAGTATTCTTTTAGTTCCATAATGAGAATGGTTTAGGCTGGTGTAAGAATTTTTGCAAGCTTTTCCCGAATTCGGAAAAGTTTCACGTTGCAATGGTTGACGGTAATTCCAAAAAATTCTGCAATCTCGGGGTTGCTAAACCCGTCGAGATGCATCGTAATCATCGATTTTTCGATCGGCTCCAGTTGTTTGATTGCGTTGTAGAGAAGTTCTGCCTGTTCATCCTGCTCCATCTCCTCCTCCGAAGACGGTTCGTACCAGGTATCGTCGAGCGAAATCGTTTTTTTGGGGTCGCTTTTTCGCTTGGCGGTGAGAATGGTATAGAGGCAGATTTTATAAAGCCACGTACTGAACTTTGCATCCCCCCGAAAACGTTTTCTGGCACTCCACACCTGCAGAAGGATCTCTTGGTAGAGGTCTTCCGACTCCGTTGGATCATCTACATATAAATTGAGGAGTTTGTAGATAATGCCCCGGTTGTCGTTGATCGCTTGTAAGAAGTCGCGTTCGTTCACAGATCCAAGGGTTGCGTGTTCATGCACAGAAGGTGTGGCGACTACACTAAGGTTGTGGCGGTCACCGGGAATGCTTCTCACCATACATATGTTAGTAGAGCCGGGTGGAAATTACATCAACCCGAAGAAAAATAAAGAGTACGGTTGAAGAAAAAAGGCCGTACTTTTGCGCGGCTCTTGTGAGAGAGTCCAAACCCTGCGAAAGCCGAACAGGTGTAATGTTCTGTTTGCTGTGCGGGTTGATGCAAATACACCGTAGCCCGGCACTCATTGTAAGGGTTTGCGGGAATTATTCATGAAGTAGATGTAGGTACATAAAACAGTTATGAGTTATCAAGAGATACGAAATATTGCCATTATTGCTCATGTGGATCATGGGAAAACTACGCTGGTGGATCAGATGTTGCAGCAGAGCGGAACGTTTCGCGAAAACCAGCAGGTGAATGAGCGAGTGATGGATTCGGGGGATCTGGAGAGGGAGAAGGGGATCACGATTAGCTCGAAGAACACGGCGGTGTATTGGAATGATACGAAGATTAACATCGTAGATACGCCGGGGCACGCGGATTTTGGCGGGGAGGTGGAGCGGATTTTGAAGATGGTGAACGGGGTGATTTTGCTGGTGGATGCCGCGGAAGGCCCGTTGCCGCAGACAAAGTTTGTGTTGCGGAAGTCGCTGGATTTGGGGTATCGCCCGATTGTGGTGATTAATAAGATCGATCGGAAGGATGCGCGACCGGATGAGGTGCTGAATGAGATTTTTGATCTGTTTGTGACGCTGAATGCGGATGATGAGCAGCTGGATTTTCCGGTACTGTACGCGGTTGGGATTCAGGGGATTGCTCGACGGGATTGGGCGGATGATGGAGAGGATCTTACGCCACTGTTTGAGACGATTACCGAGCACATTCCCGGGCCAGAACAGCAGGCGGACAAGCCATTTAAGATGCTGGTAAGTAGTGTGGATTGGAATGATTATGTAGGCAGGATTGCGATTGGCCGCGTGGAGCAGGGGACGATTCGCACGCAGCAGGAGATTTTGCTGGTAGACCGGAAGGGAACTCGAAAAATGAAAGCGCGGGCTACGAAGTTGTTTACGTTTCACGGGTTGAACCGGGAGCCGGTGGATATGGCGCCAGCGGGGGATATTTTTGCTATGGCGGGCTATGAGGATGTGGAGATCGGGGATACACTTACGGATATCAGTGATCCTTCACCGATTGAGTATTACGACATTGATCAGCCAACGATGGCGATCTATCTGCGGGTGAACAATTCGCCGTTTGCAGGAAAAGAGGGGGATTATGTGACCTCGAATATGATTAAGGACCGGTTGGCGAAGGAGATTCGCACGAATGTATCACTTAGGGTGGAGCAGACGGAGAATCCGGATATTTTCAAGGTGTCGGGGCGAGGGGAGCTTCAGCTTGCAATTTTGACCGAAACGATGCGCCGGGAAGGGTTTGAGTTCGCGTTATCGCGGCCGGAGGTGTTGTTTCAGGAGCGTGCAGATGGACGGTATGAGCCGTTTGAGGAGGTTGTGATTGATGTACACGCGGATTACAGCAACCGGGTGATTGATCAGCTTCAGAAGAGGAAGGGATTGATGATCTCGATGGCACAGGAGGGTGAGAATCATCGGGTGGAATTTCGGGTGCCGTCGCGGGGGTTGATTGGATTTCGGGGGGAGATGATGACGGAAACGCGCGGAACGGGGATCATGCATCAGCAGTTTTCTGCATACGAGCCGTATGCCGGGGAGATTCCGGGCCGAACGCGCGGTGCATTGATCGCATTAGAGACCGGGGAAGTGACCTCGTATGCGCTGGAGGGCTTGCAGGATCGCGGAGAGTTTTTGGTGACGCCGGGGGATGCCGTGTACGCGGGACAGGTGGTTGGCATGAACAAGCGGTCGGATGATCTTGTTGTAAATGTGGTGAAGCGGAAGAATTTGACGAATCACCGGGCGACACAGACGGCAGACAGCGTGAAGATCGCGAAAGCGAAGTCGATGAGTCTGGAGCAGTCGATCGAGTTTATCGATCGGGACGAGCTGCTGGAGGTAACGCCGAAGAGTTTGCGGATCCGGAAGTTGTACCTGGATCATAACGAGCGGAAGCGATACGACCGCAGTTTGGAGGCTGTGGGGTAAAAAAGAGAATGATGGATCCATTTCATAACACGCGAATTTTTCGGAGAAACCAGGCAGAACCGAACGCCGAGGGCGGGTATGTGTTATATTGGATGCAGATTAACCGGCGGTTTCACTACAATTTTGCTCTAGAATTTGCGGTGGAGGAGGCGAATCGGTTACGGAAGCCGTTACTGATTCTGGAGGCGTTTTCATGCGATTATCCGTGGGCGAGCGACCGAACGCATACATTTGTGATGCAGGGGATGGCGGAGCATTGGAACGGGGTGATGGAGGGGCGGATTCGCGGGGTACGACCGGCGCGGGTAGGCGGAGGGAATAGGGATTATGGGGGTCGTTGGGACTGTGGGGATCGTGGGGATCGTGGGGACTGTGCATATTATCTTCCGTTTGTAGAGGAGAAACCGGGTCAGTATGAGCGGTTGTTGATGCATGTAATTTCGGGCGCGGCG
>PZPG01000113.1 GCA_003045995.1 Bacteroidota bacterium | reverse complement strand
CCGGCGTTCCACCGAGAGCTGCCCGCCGGCCATGATTTCTGTGTCGGCGCCGGGCGTCCAGAATACTTTTGGATTCCACGTAAGCCTTTCGACTTCCGGTACTGCAGAGAATCCCTGATCGGACGGGTCATAGGCTTCACTTTGGTTGTAGGCCGTGAACATGGTGTAGCCCAGCTGGCCGCCACGATTGCCGGATGGCTCTCTCATCAACCCGCTTGAAAACACGCTTAGATCGGCTCCGTTGCTGGACGAAAGGTTGGTGAATATCGATAGTTCGTGTTTTTTTTGAGGGCGTTTGGTGATCAAATTCACGAGTCCGGCGATCGCACCGCCTCCGTAGAGGGTAGAATTGGCGCCCTTTACGACCTCGACCTGCTGTAGATCGAGTGGGGGGATTTGCATGATGCTTAGGCCACCGGAAAATCCGGAGTAGAGTGGGAATCCATCTTTTAGTAGTTGGGTGTAGCGGCCGTCGAGTCCCTGAATGCGGAAATTCGAGCTACCTGTCACGGCGGAGGTTTGTTGTACTTGAATTCCTGTACTTTCGGCAAGTAGCATTCGGATGTCGCCCGGGCGCATGTTGCCTTTTTCGCCAATCTCTTCGGCTGTGATTGCGATGATGCGGGTGGGGGTGTCTTGAATGGTGCGTGTTGTGCGTGTGGTGGATACGGTAATCTCTTCGAGGTGGCCATGCTCATGCTCCATGCGGATTTCGAGGGGGGGTTCGGTGCGAGAGTCTTGGGTGGTGCTGGAGTCTTGGGTGGTGCCGGAGTCTTGGGTGGTGCCGCTAGTCCCTGTGCTTGTAAGTGGAATTTCGATGGTTCTCGTGATGGGTTCATAGCCAACGTGCCGAAATATAAAGGTATATGCGGCAGGTGGCAGATTTTCGAATCGTGCGAGTCCGTTCTCGTCGGTCGTAGTTCCATTTTCCAGCTCTTCGATATACACCGTCGCACCAAACAGAGCCTCATCCGATTCATCGTCGAGAAGAATAAAAGACACTTGGTACTCCTCTTGGCGTGCCATCGATGCACCTTGGTAACGGGTTTCTGTGAGGGTTGATGGGAGTGTTGATGGGAGTGTTAATTCATGCGTCGGGTTGATGGGAGACAGTATCGGTGCTGGTGTGAATGTCGGTGTGAGTAGGGGTATGAAAATCAGAGAAAACAGAGAGAGCAAAATCATGTCTTGATTCGATGCGGGTTTGGTTCGGGATAAATCGAAATTGAGTGCAAATGTGAGTAGCGACTTGGTTGTCGGAGATCAACCTAAACGTCAATCTGGCACCAAAATACAGCCATCGACGATGCAATCGTATTGCATTTGTGCTTGAATTGACGCACTCACGACTCATAACCACAACCCATCAAGTCCCACATCATCACAACAACGAACACCACACCCACTCGCGAACCCAAAACCCGCCACAACCCATCAAATCTCCCATCATCCCTTTTACAAACCTGAACACCAGAAGCACACACGAATCCACAACCCGCCACAACCTGTGATCTCCCCCATCATCCCTTTTTACAAACCTGAACACAGATTACAAACGCCCTTGATCACGACATTCGCATCTTGTGGAACATATCCTTGCGGCAACATCACCTCCGGAATCTGAACATCGTGCAGGCACGTCGTTTTCTTGCATCGCTTACAGGAGAAGTGCACGTGCAGATGATCACTATACGAGCATCGGCAAGAATCTGCACAAAGCGCATACTTTATGATCCCGTTTTCGTCATGAACCGCATGAACCACACCCTTTTTCTCAAACATTTTCAACGTCCGAAACAACGTTGTTCGATCGACCGGCTGAAGCCTTTCCTCCAACTCATTCAAACTTACTGCTGCCGGGTCCGATTGAAACTGCTCCAGTACCCGCAACCGCACAGCCGTGGGACGGATCTCCTTTTTTACCAACTCAACATCTAACACAATGCATCAACTCTTTGGGGTTATTCTCGTCTTCCTCAACAAATGTCAACAGATACGTTACCGGGATCCCCCTTCTTCGACAAGGCGACAAGGCAACAAGGCGACAAAGTGACAAGGCAACTAAGCAACTAAATGACAAAGTGAATATCTACATCAACATACTTCAGGCAAATATAGTTGCTTATAGACTTTATGTGCTACATCTCTTGCCCATGTTTGATAGGTAAGCTTCGAAGGATGAACTCCGTCACTAAAAAATGCTTCTCTACCAACACGCAAATGAAATTTATCAATCCAACCGTGTAGTGTAATCGTTTCCCCGACGTAAATGACGTCCTCATACTCGCTCACCACCTTTCTTAACTCCTCTCCCAAGATTTCTACAAGATTCCCTACTGTAAACTTTATGAGGAGAGTAAAGGCGGGGAATTCCTTGATGGGCGGCATATTGCAAAAAACGATCCTTGCCTCCGGAAATTTTGCCTTCATAGATTTGATTAACGAATGGATTTCAGCTTTCCATTTCCAGGGACGATTCAGGGTAAAAGCATCATTCCCACCAAGGCCGATTACGATTAGATCTGCTTGGTTCTCCGATATCTTTGGTATTAATTTTCTTTCAACCCTTTCGGCCGTATAACCACTACGGGCATACACTTTCCACAAAATAGTTGCCCCCAATACATCCGATAACTCTTTGGCAAACGTTCCTGTAAAACCTTCCTCATGAGTCTGAACGCCAACCCCTGCAATGGTGCTCTCCCCGATCGAAATAATTCGTAGTGTTTTTTCATTTTTTCTATTGGATGTGCACTGTCCTTGAACTCCCTTCGCCTCGGGTAGTGCAGGAACATTCGCCCTAATTTGCTTTCCTTGATAGTACATCCATGGGAGAAGTGGAAACGAAATGATGGCTCCTACCAAGTATCGTATATTCATTGACTTTACCCATGCCCAGTCTTAGTACCCAGTCTTAATGCCACGAATCAACGCCCCTCTCATCACCCCGATTGCGACACATCTCATCACTCCCCTTAACGCCCCTCTCGCGACACCCCTCGCGACACCGCAACCAAAATCTCCGCATACTC
>PZPG01000059.1:8204-12911 GCA_003045995.1 Bacteroidota bacterium | reverse complement strand
GGAGCCAGGGGGGGCGGGCAGCAATCGCTGTTTGGCGATTCGGGCGGGGGTGGGTTGAATGTTAATGAAGGCAGTGGAGCCAAATCGGGGGGTGGTAAATCGGGTGGTGTAGCCAAATCGGGAAGTAATGGAAATCCGGGAGGTGGGGTCAACCCAGGGGATAGCGACAACCCGGGCTCGCACAACCCACCCCCGCCCGCCCAGCGAAACCCCGACAGTGTGCACTACCACATGGTTACCACTCTCGAAGACCTAGAAAAGCACCTCAAAACCCTCTCCGCCGACGCTGCAAAATCCGGCACGCTCAGCTTCGACACCGAAACCAACTCCACCGACCCCATCTATGCCCGTGCTGTCGGGGTTTCGCTGGCTGCCCGCCCCGGTACGGCCATCTATATTCCACTCGATATTGCAGATGATACAACCAAACGTGCAACCGGCACTGGCGGTAAGACAAGCTCCCACGAGCAGGGAAGTGACCAATCAACCCGAGGCCTCAATCCCAAATATGTTATCCAGAAGCTCCAGCCTCTGTTTAACAACCCCAACATCCTCAAGATCGCGCACAACTTAAAGTACGACTGGCTCATTCTCCACCGACTTGGCCTCAAAATTAAAGGACCTTTGTTCGACACCATGGTTGCCGCATACCTGCACGATGCAGGCCAAAAACTCACTATGGATGCCATTTCTATCCGATATCTTAACTACCGGCCCATTCCCATTACGGATCTCATCGGGTTCGGCAAGTCTGAAAAAAACATGGAGGATCTTGCGCCTGAAGAGATCACAGACTACGCATGTGAGGATGCCGACATCACCCTGCAGCTGGCCGCATCACTCCGAAAAAAATTAGAAGAGGACGGACTGATGGAGATTGCCACCGAGCTGGAGTTTCCGCTGATTCCAGTTCTGGCGCGGATGGAGCTTCAAGGCATCAAAATCGATATGGACAGGCTTCAAGCGTTTGCCAGTGAGCTTCGCAAGGACCTTATCGCACTACAGGAAACCATTTTCCAAAAAACTGGCACAGATTTCAATCTCAACTCACCGCAGCAACTGGGAGATGTCCTGTTCAACAAGATGGGACTACCATCCGGGAAAAAAACCAAAACCGGCCAATACTCAACCTCAGAAGCCGTATTGCAGGAACTTGCCAACGAATATGAGGTGCCGTCGCTGATCCTGGATTACCGAAGCCTGGCGAAATTGCTGAGTACCTATGTGGAAGCCCTGCCCAAGCTCGCCGATCCAGAAACCCACCGGATCCACACGAGTTTCAATCAAACCATCGCGGCAACCGGACGGCTTTCATCCTCGAACCCCAATCTTCAGAACATTCCCATCCGCACCGAGCGAGGACGCGAAATCCGCAAAGCATTCATTCCCGAAGAGGGCTTTATGCTGGTCTCGGCGGATTATTCACAAGTCGAGCTACGCGTAATCGCATCGATCGCCAACGCCACACAGATGATCCAGGCTTTTGAAGACGGTGAAGATATTCACGCACGCACCGCTATGGAGATTTTTGGCCTGGATTCGCTAGAGGATGTGACCCCGGATCAGCGCCGCAAAGCCAAAGAGGTGAATTTTGGCATCCCGTACGGAGTTAGCGCTTATGGGTTGGCTTCCCGGCTTGGAATTCCAAACAAAGAGGGGAAACAGATGATCGAACGCTACTTCGAGCGATTTCCCGGCGTCCAAACCTACATGACCAGCACCATCGAAGAGGCGCGCGATAAACAGTACGTAACAACGTTGATGGGTCGCCGCCGTTACATTCCCGATATTCAATCCGGCAACTGGAATGCACGAGGGTTTGCCGAGCGCACGGCCATCAACATGCCTATCCAGGGAACCGCCGCCGACATCATTAAAAAAGCGATGATCGAGATCGACGAGTTGTTGCAGAGGGAGGGATGCCGCTCCCGTATGTTGCTCCAGGTGCACGATGAACTGGTATTTGAAGTGGCACACGACGAAGTGGAGGAGCTGGTTCCAAAAATTCGCGGGTTGATGGAACAGGCGTTCGAGCTCTCGGTTCCCCTCGAGGTGGAAGTGGGAGTGGCCGATAACTGGCTGGACGCACATTAACGAACTTCGAAACAATCCTCTTTGAAAACACCCAAAATGAGGGTAAATTTATTAAATGATGCGGTTACGCTAACGTCTGCTGTGGCCAAAAAAAACGACAAAAGCCATCAATTAAACAACCAGCATATGAATAAGCCAGATTCCAAGTTCACGGGTTGCTACAACACAGGTTCTTACAACACAGATTTCAACAACACTAGTGCTTACAACACAGGTTCCAACATTACAAGTTGCCGGATTCCAAGTTCCCAGTCCAAAAACTTTCCGATCACAAATGTAAAAATCTCAGGTTCAAAGGTTGCCTCAATTTTCGTGGCTATGTTTGCTGTGTTTTTGTTCGCCATGCCGGCTCGGGCACAGCTGGGAGATCTGGGTGAGGTGATCCGAACCGGTACCGCCGATGCAAATATGTTGTTGGAGCAGTACATCCGGCCATACTCGAATGGGCTCGGGGCGAATTTTAACACGGGGTGGTCGAATACTGGTGGTCCGCGACGTGTTCTGGGGGTTGATGTACGCGTTAGTGCAGCTGTAGCGCTGGTTCCGTCTGCCGATGAAACGTTCGATCTGTCCGAACTGATGTTTTCCAACCCAGACCTTCAGATCATGCCGGGAAGCCCATCCATCACCCCGACAGCCGCAGGCCCGGACGATCTTCTTACCCGTGCCGTGATTGGTCAAACGTTTACCAACCCCGCAACAGGACTCGAGGAAACGTTGTATGAATTTCAGATGCCGAACGGAACCGGGTTTCCGTATGTACCATCGCCCATGGTTCAGGTAAATCTTGGTTTGCCCATGGATTTTGAGATCGCTGCGCGTGTGCTACCAGCGGTATCTCTTCCGGATGATGGGGAACTTCAACTGTTTGGAGCCGGAATCAAGCATGGAATCAACAGCTATATTCCTGGCGGATTTCTATTGCCGGTGGATCTGGCTGTGCAGGTTGGGTACACGTCACTTACCTTGAATGTACCGCTCGACGTTCAGCCTCAAGGTGGAATTTACAGTGAGTATGAGGCATCCCAGTGGGAAAATCAGAACGTGGAGCTTAACGCAACGGCACTTTCGGCTAATTTTCTGGTCGGTCGAAACTTGCCCTTCCTGTCTGTTTTTGCCGGTGCAGGGTATCAGGTGTCCAACAATGCCATCAAGGCGACCGGATCCTACCCTGTGACCGTTGCCAATGTAAATTACAATCCGGTGACAAGTCCGTTCCCTCGAGTGGTTCAGGCGATCGATGATCCGGTAGATCTGGATATGGACGGCGAGAACGACATCCATTTCTTTGGTGGATTTCGTTTTAAGCTGGGCTTCCTGGCGCTGAATGCCACGTACACCCACGCGAAATATCCGGTTGCTAATGTTGGGATCGGATTATCGATCTGATATCTGAGCCCTGATTGATATCTGATAGGGGAGGTCGCTTTCGGAGATGCGCCACTGCTTAGTTGATACGCCATTCCAGGACGCAAGTAATGCTCCACTACGCAGTTAATGAGCCAGTCCGTCAGCGTCCGTTCGCCTGCTGGATCTCGTCCATCATGCTTAGGTACGACGCATATCGGCTGGCGGAGATGTCACCCGCTTCATAGGCTGCCATCACACCGCAACCCGGTTCGTGAATATGCGTGCAGTTGTAGAATTTGCAATGCTTACGTGGCTCCAGCATTTCAGGAAAGAAGAGAGACAGTTCATACGGTTCGATATCCACCAGGCCAAACTCCCTCACACCCGGCGTGTCCACCACATAACTATCTTTCAGGATCGGAATGAGTTCGGCAAACGTAGTTGTATGTTTCCCTTTGCCGGAATAAGAAGACACCTCCCCGGTTCGAAGCGCAAGATCGGGCTGTATGGCATTTAGCAGGCTGGTTTTTCCAGCACCGGAAGGGCCGATGAACACAGATGTTCGCCCCTCCATTTCCGTCCGAAGCTTTTCAATTCCTTCGCCCGATTCCGCAGACACCCGCAGGAATGGATAGCCTAGCGATTCGTACAGGTGTTGCAGATCATCCACCCAGTTCAGGTCACGTTTTTTTGCCAGGTCGATTTTGTTGATGAGCACCCCCACCGGAACCTGATATGCTTCACACATCACGAGAAATCGGTCGATAAATCCCTCCCGAAGTTTTGGCTGACGCAGCGATTGTACCACCCATGCATGATCCACATTCGCCACAAGAATCTGCTCACCGCGCCGTCCATGAGTAGCTTTGCGCGGGATGTAATTCTCGCGCTCATGAATCTCGGTAATGCTTCCGGTTCCGTCCGGGGTGATCGAGATGCTCACACGATCCCCAACGGCAATTGGATTGGTTACTTCCTTCTCTTCCAGTCGGAAACGCCCTGGAAGCCTGCACTCGACAATTACTCTGCTGGTCGCAGACTCAGTACTTTGAGCGAAATCGGGGCTCTGCACCACAACGCGATACCAACTTCCGGTAGATCGAATCACAAGTCCTTCAACCAATGTACCGGCTGAAAATGTGGATGCCTCGGAGAAATGTGCCTCGGAGGAATGTTCCTCAAAAGAACCTGCCTCTGAGAACTCACCAGCTGCGTCACTGGGCTCCAATGTGCTCATTAGCGAAGATCCTCGCGTCCAAGATC
>PZPG01000059.1:0-8192 GCA_003045995.1 Bacteroidota bacterium | reverse complement strand
ATCCTCGCGTCCAAGATCCTCGCGTCTAAAATCCTCATGACCTGTTTGAACCGGTAAAGAAGCTGAATCCTGGGCAGCGGTGTCGTTCCATCGACCCGAATTCGAATCACCAGACCGACTCTTTATCTCCTCTTTTGGCACATGAAAAAACGCCTTTGGATCGGTTACGGGTTTCTTCTCGAGCACGAGATCTACAATCGGATCCATGCGATCCAGATACTGAACCTCGAGGGATCCAATCACCTCTTTTTCGATCTCCGAAACATCTTTTTCATTTTGTTTCGGCAGTAGCACTTTTTTGATTCCCGCCCGCTTCGCTGCCAACACTTTCTCTTTGATTCCACCCACCGGCAGCACCAAACCCCGCAGAGTAATCTCTCCGGTCATCGCGATAGTCCCTTTCACCTTGCGCTGCGTAAAGATCGATGCCAAGGCCGACAACAGGGCAACCCCCGCCGACGGACCATCCTTCGGAACGGCTCCCTGTGGTACGTGAATGTGAAGATCCCAGTGCGTAAACGCTTCTTTTGGAATGCCAAGCTCATCGTACCGAGCACGCAAATAACTGATCGCCAGCATTGCAGACTCCTTCATCACATCTCCCAGCTGCCCGGTAATGTGGAGCTTCCCACTTCCCCGTGATACGCTCGCTTCAATAAACAGAATATCGCCGCCATACTGCGTCCAGGCCAGGCCGGTCGATACACCCGGAACGGTCGTCCGCTCGGCCACATCCGAGAAAAACCGTTGCTTGCCAAGAATCTCCTCGACATCTTTCACACCAACGCTCTTGCTCTTAATCTCCTCACCGGCCACCTTTGCTGCCACATACCGGCAAACCGATCCGATCTGCCGCTCCAGATTCCGTACCCCGGACTCGCGCGTATACTCATCAATCACACGCTTAATCGCAGCGTCCGACATCTTAAAATTACGCTTAGTGAGTCCGTTCTCCTTGATTTGCTTCGGAATCAGGTATTTTTTGGCAATTTCCACCTTTTCCTCAAGTGTGTATCCGCTGATGTAGATAATCTCCATTCGATCGCGCAGCGGTGCCGGAATGGTCTCCAGCGAGTTGGCCGTTGCGATAAACATCACCTTGGACAGATCATAATCCAGCTCCAGGTAGTTGTCCACGAACGTATCGTTTTGCTCCGGATCCAGCACCTCCAGAAGGGCAGACGTAGGATCTCCACGGAATGTTGAACCCACTTTATCGATCTCATCCAGCATCATCACCGGATTCGCCTTTCCGGCACGCTTCATCGATCGCAAAATCCGACCCGGCAATGCGCCAATATACGTGCGCCGATGCCCGCGAATCTCCGCCTCATCATGAATCCCCCCAAGACTAAACCGCTCAAACTCACGATTCAGTGCCCGGGCAATCGATTTACCCAGCGAGGTTTTCCCCACACCGGGAGGGCCGTAAAAACACAAAATCGGCGCCTTCATATCTTTTTTCAGCTTCAGCACGGCCAGATACTCAATGATTCGCTTCTTCACCTTCTCCAGACCGTAGTGATCTTCATCCAGAATCTTACGTGCCCGTTTCAGATCGAGCTTATCCTCGGACACCTCCCCCCAAGGCAGATCCAGAATCCACTCTACATAGCTGTAGATGATGCCATAATTCGGTGACGCACCCGGGGTCATCTCCAGTCGGGACAACTCTTTTTCCACCGTTTCGCGCGCCTCATCCGGCAGCCCGGCCTTGATCTTCTCCTCCAAACGATCCCGCAACTTCTGAATCTCCTGCTGCTCGCCATCCTCACCAAGCGCCTCCTGAATGGCCTTCATCTGCTGGCGCAGAAAAAAGTCGCGCTGCTGATCATCAATATCTGTCTTCACCTTCGACCGGATCTCCTCCGTCAGGCTCAGCATCTGGAACTCCTTGTTCATGTACTCCATCACCTGCTCCAGACGCTTCGAAAACTCACGCGTTTCCAGCAGCTTCTGCTTCAGCGAAATATCCACCTGCAGATTCGAAGAGATAAAACTCAGCAAAAAGGGTGGGCTCGAAATATTGTTGATTGCAATCGACGCTTCCGACGGAATCTGGGGAGACAAATTCACGATCTTCACGGCGGTCTCCTTCAGCGTTCGCATCGAGGCCTCCAGTTCCATCCCCGAAAGATCCATCACCTGCGGAAACGGCTTGATATCCGCACGGAAGTAGGGCTGCTCCTGCGTAAACCGATCCACCTCAAAGATGCTCTTCCCCTGAATCACAATATTCTTACTGCCATCCGGCATCTTAATCAGCTTCAGAATCTGAGCAACTGTACCCATATGATACAGATCATCAGTACCAGGCTCCTCCACCTTCTCATCCTTTTGTGCCACCACACCAATAATCTTATCCTGCTCGTACGCCTCCTTCACCAGTTGCAACGAGCGGTCGCGGCCCACAGTAATCGGCACCACTACCCCCGGAAAAAGCACCATATTCTTCAGCGGAAGAATCGGAATATTCGTAGGAATTTTATCACTCGAAAGGCGTCTCTCTTCCTCCTCGCTCATAAGCGGGATCGCCTGCTCAAAATCATCAAAACTGTCGTCCTGATCATCAAAACCAATCTGAAATCGTACTCTTGGATCTATGGTCATAAAGTTTTTGTCTGTTTCTAAAGGTTAACCAAGTTCTCTTTTTTGTTTCGGGTTGATGAGAGACAAATCGCAAGCCAAACTACCCCATACGTTCATAACGTCATACATTTATTACAGGTTCCTGCCAAATTGAACAATACTGCCAAGTTCTGCCAACCTTTGTCAAGTTCTGCCAGCGTTTGCCAAGTTCTGCCAGCGTTTGCCAAGTTCTACCAACGTTTGCCAAATTCAGCCAACACCTGTGCTCGTTCGTCGGTATTCCAAGTAGAGGCATTCGAGCTGTTTAACTGCTATGATGCTATGATGCTATGATGCTATGATGGTATGATGGGATGATGGGATGATGGGATGATGGGATGATGGGATGATGGGATGATGGGGTCGACACTTGATCAGAGACCTGACAATCAACGGCCAAAATGGATCCGAAGGCCGGCAACCCCTGCACCAATAGGCTCTGTCGTTGGGCCGTTCTTGTTGCTCCGAACCTGGATGGCGGCATTCAGTTCCAGGAATCGAAAATCCAAGCCAGCCCCCAGGCTGTAGTAACCACGCAGGCGATCGGCTGCTCGTAATCCGGCACGAATGGGCAAAAAGGGCAGCACATAGAGTTCCGCCCCAACAAATAGGATTGGCTGTTCGGAGGTAAATGCAGTTTCCTGCAAACCAAGTTGTACGTCTGCGACGATGGCAAACCGGTTTAATTGCAGCATGGCACCCGCCTGAAACGAGGTGGGCAGGAGAGTCCAGACTGGTTTGGTACTCACGGATGCCGGTAAAGTCTCCGAGGAGGATTCCGAAGCCGTTCCACCATCAGAACCATCTGCATCATCCGATTGGTTTGAATTCACCGATGCTATTGCGGTTTGATAGGGATGAACCCCAAATTCCGACAGGAACAGAAGGTCTTCCTGAAGCCCGGCAGTATATGTGAGATCCGACAAGGCCGGAAGCGATGCCAGGTCTGTGTCGGCAAAATCAAATCGCACGGTTTGAGGATTTCGATGGTATCGAACCGCGCCCAGATCGGTCATCGACAAACTTAGCCGAAGCGACCGGTTCGTCGACTGGCTCTTTCTCAGCACCACAGAAAGATCCCGCTGAAACGTGATTACATAGGTAACCCCAATATCCAATCCGGCCCCGTATCCGGTGATTTCGGTGAGTCCCCGGTTTTGATAAAATCGGTCGATGAGTGCGAGCGATTCTCCACTCCCAAGATCTCCGTCCCCTGAATCTCCGTCCCCTGAATCTCCGTCCGATGCTCCATAGGAAGATAGGAGGGAGGTGATCTCACCGGCAGAGTGCTGTTCAAAGGAGCGTTGTTGCAGCCATGGATCCTCAGCTGATTGGAGGGACGGCTGAATTTGATCGGTAAACCGCATTTCGGAATAGGGGCCAGCGAACACGACTTTGGGTGCGATCCCAACGATCCACTCCGAAAGACCGGGCGACAGATCATTCAAAAATGAGAGTGATTGGCTGTACCCCATGGAAACTTCATGGAGCACTTGAAAGGTTTGATGCAGCGAGCGATCTACGGCCAATGCCATTTCGCTGCTGCCCGAGGCAGTACCGGATCCAACGGGCGTACCAGCACCCAATTCCGTCAAAACCGGTGTTGTATCAAAAAAACCACGACCCAGTTCCGCCTTGGAGCTCATTCGAGAGCGTGCAGCAATGGCAAAGCTGTTCCGACGTCCAAACCACTTAAATCCAAACCAGATCAAGTCTGCATTCCGGTAGGTCAGAGCTGTCGATCGTTCGCTGCCGTAATTTCGATTGAGGATCGAAACCCGGTCCTCCGGTGTAATGCGATTCAACACCTGTACATCCACTGCTTTCAAAAGAAGATCCTGCAGGTCTGAAGCCCGTGTTACAGGATCGGCGGGTGCCAAAAACGGATAATCGGCGAGTGTAGTCTGGCCGGCCACCAACTGCAACCGGTAATTTTTGTCCCGGATCTGAAGATTGGCCGGATTTAAAAAGAGCGACTCAACCCCCGTCACATACGAAACGCCACCTCCGCCGATCCCCATGCTTTGCGGGCTCATCACAACCTGTGCCTGTAACAATCCGTCCGAATGATGTGACGAGATGAGAGGCAAGGCCATAAGTGATATGAACACAGAAAGGAACCCAGAAAAGACCACAGACAATGACACAGATGGGAACACAACGGACGCAGAAAGGAACACAGCCATATTCTCCCCATTTGTTCTGCGAACATTTGGCCGGCCAAAGGTCTGGGCTAGATATGAGTGAAATGGTTTCAAGGTCGTATAAAGATCGTATCAAGTACGTTTCAAGAGCAACGGTATTTTATCACAGCACCTGTAGTTTTGCTGCCCGCAGCCGCATCGTCTTATTTCCATGCGTTCTGAAAAATACAACGACTTTGGTTTCCCACCCAAGGTTTTCACGCTGGATAATTTTTCCTTTCCCGAACTTCGTATGCATGACCTCGGCCCCCACCACATAGGGTGCAAATTCCTCGGGCTCGTGGTCGTATTCGATTCGTCTTGATGGGGATCGGCTTATTCCGGGACGCCTGTTGGGGAGTGGGCTTCTCCAATCGTGATCGTTGTCGATGTCGCCCGGCTCGGAGTCGCCTAAAGAGCTACCCATCCCCGCACTACCCATCCCCGCACTACCCATCCCGTAACCGCCGCTCCCCGCATGCCCGTTCATTCCGCCACGGAGTCCGCCGCTAATCCCATCAACCCGTCCCCCAAAACCACTCCCATGCCCAAAAGAACCCTGCTTCTGGCGAATGGTTGCACCGCTCTCCGTTCGTACGACGCCGGCGTCTACCTCATCCAGAAAACGGGAGCGAAGTTGCACCTGCTCCTCCCCAAATTTTCGACGCTGCTTGCAATGGCTGAAAAACAGCCGCTCCTTGGCCCGCGTGATGGCCACATACATAAGCCTGCGCTCCTCCTCCAGATTCGGTTCCTCACCCTCCCGCGGCGCGATCGGAAACAGGTTTTCCTCCATTCCGACGATCCAGACGGCAGAAAATTCCAGGCCTTTCGATGCGTGAATGGTCATCAGCGTAACGGCCGGCTTGTTCTCGTCGTATTTATCGGTATCGGAAAACAGGCTCAGTTCCTGCAGATAGGATTGCAGTGTAGGGTTTTTCGAATAGGTTTCGTAGTAGGAGATCGCATTCTGCAACTCCTGAATGTTGTCTCTCCTTGCTTGCAGGTCAAAATCGTGTTCCCCTTTCATCGCATTTAGATAGCCACTCCGCTGCATCAGTTTCGCAAACACCTTCGAAATCGAAACCCCTCCGGCAAGATCCCCCTGGAGCTCCACAATCAGATCTCGAAATTCACGAATGGCACTCACTGCCTGAGGCCGAATTCCCAGCCCCTCTGTATCTGCAAGCGCCGTCCATAAGGGCATATTCTTCGACGAGGCTTTTGCCAGCAGTTCGTTCAACGTCTTTTTCCCGATCCCCCGCGACGGCACATTGATCACCCGATGCAGAGCCACATTATTTCGCGGGTTCACCAGCAGCGTCATATATGCCAGGGCGTCCTTAATCTCTTTCCGGTCGTAAAATGAAAGCCCGCCTACCACCTGATGGGGTATATCCCGACCCCGAAACGCTTCCTCAAGCACCCGACTCTGATAATTTGTGCGAAACAGAACCGCCATCTCGTTGAACTTGATCCCATCGCGGTACTGCACATCTCTAATATGCTGTGCAACCCGGTTTGCCTCGTCCCGCTCATCGAAATTCTCCAGCAAAATGATCGGCTCGCCCTCCGCATTGTTTGTCCGAAGCGTCTTCTCCAGCCTCGCATCATTCCGCTTAATTACCGAATCCGCACACTGCAAAATTCGCTTCGTCGAGCGGTAGTTCACCTCCAGCGGGATCTCCATCGCCTCCGGATAATCCTTCTTAAAATCCAGGATATTCGAAATATCCGCCCCTCGAAACGAGTAGATACTCTGCGCATCATCCCCCACCACACACAAATTCTTATGCGCGCCCGCGAGTTGCTTCGTTACCACATACTGCGCATGATTCGTGTCCTGATACTCATCAATCAAAATATATTTGAACTTCTGCTGATACTTCTCCAGCACCTCCGGGTGATCCCGAAACAGGTCGATCGGCTTCACCAGCAGATCATCAAAATCCATCGAATTCATCTTTATCAACTCCACCGCATACCGCTCATACACATCCGAAATCACCCGCTGGAAGGTCGTATCCCCCGATCGCAACCGATACTCTGCCGGGCCAATCAGCTGATTCTTCGCCGAACTAATCGCATTCCGGATCATCCTCGGCGGAAACTGCTTCGGATCGCGCTTCAACTCCTCCAGAATAAGCTTAATCTGCGATTCCGACGCGTTTGTATCGAGAATCGAATACCCACTGCTCAGCGAGTACTCCCCCAGCCGGATCTTGTCCGCCTCGCCACGCAAAATCTTCGAAAACACCGAGTGAAACGTCCCCATCCACACCGTTGAGGCCGTATCATCAATCAGTGCCGAAATCCGCTCCCTCATCTCGGCGGCTGCCTTATTGGTAAACGTCAGCGCCAAAATCTGGTCTGGCCGTGCCCTCTCCATCTGCAACAAGTACGCAATTCGATGCGTCAGCACCCGCGTTTTCCCACTTCCCGCCCCTGCCACAATCAGCACCGGCCCCTCTGTATGCGTCACCGCCTGCCGCTGCTCGACAATCAGCACCGGCCCCTCTGTATGTGTCACCGCCTGCCGTTGCTGGTCATTCAGCTTCTGCAGCAAAGCGTCCATTTTTTCTTTTTTTTCTCGGGGTGATGCAGATGCACTTTGGCCCGAGCCCGTTCCAAAGGGAAGTGCGGGGTTTTGGTTCGCAGACCTGGACATACCCAAAGATCCGGAGAACAGTCCATCGGAGTCGGAAGAATTGCCAGAGGACGATGAAGACGAAGAAGACGATGATGAAGATGCGCCAGAACGGTATTTCAAATCAACATAGATTACAAAGTGGAAACAGATACATCAGATTGAAACGTGAAGGTACACATTTTCTTACTCTCCTGAGAAGTTCTTCCACTTCATAAGTACACTTTGGGAATACTTTTTGGCTGGCAAACGGCACTCTTTGCGGCGGTAGATTTGCATATAGAGCCTGCGCACAGGAGCCTGCGTACAGGAGCCTGCGCCCAAAGAGTCGATTTAGGAATGAGGAAAAGGGGAACGCACAAGGAGCACCTGCAGATCCATCACGTTGTTACCGGTGGGGCCTGGCTTGATGTGGCCGCCGACCCGATCAAAAAAACCAAAACTGTCGTTGCGGGAAAGGTATACGTCGGCATCCAGCCCCATCGAATCCGAATGTTGAAAACGTGCCTGCGAGACTACGGCACCCGCCGCATCGGTAGGCCCATCGATTCCATCGGTGCCAGCGCTCATAAATTCGATGCGGGACAGGAATTCTGCCTGCTCCTGATTTTCTGCGGATTTCGCAAATAGCTGGTGTCCAATTCGCAGGGCGAGCTCCTGATTTCGCCCTCCGACGCCGTCGCCAGTGACCGTAAGTGTGCATTCGCCATAGAAGATGAAGGCATACCCGCGAT
>PZPG01000058.1:9469-12945 GCA_003045995.1 Bacteroidota bacterium | reverse complement strand
CTTGCTGGCACTCGTGCTCGCACACGTGTTGTTCGCCATGATACTCAGCCAACTTACCACTGTAACCGGACTCCGCCAAGCAGTTGAAACGGTCGTTCCTCGAATCCGTCCCATAATTCATAGGGTTGATTGGTGAGGTGATACAATTCAACAAACGCCCCGAATTGCTTCGAAAAACGCAGCTCTGCAGACATATTCAGGAGAACCATCGCCGGCAGGTCGCGGAAGTCTGGCTCGGAGTGCGTACGGCTTCCAAGAAACTGAAGTTCGGGACGAAGAACAAGCTTGGGTACCGGGCTCCAGGAAAGCGATGCGGTTGCACCCACAGACTCTGTAAACGGGATTTTTCCGCCGTCATGGAAGCGAACTTGCTGAACGTACGCGGTGACGTCCAGCCAGAGAGTTCCGTCGGCGAGTGCATGCATTACGTTAGCTGAAGTGCCAAACTGCCGTGCATCATCGGAGCGGACCGTGTATCCACCCCATACAGTCACGGGTTGATCGGAGCCAGTATCGGCCGGATCCGTTATCACATCACCCCGAATCCGTTCAAACCACGGCCGGTTTCTGGTGAACCCGTAGAAAATATCCGCCGACCAGCGCGTTCCAAGAAGCGGCTCGCCAATCAGCTCCGCCCGCGCCTCAACATCGTAACGATGCGCCGGGATCTCATCGATTGTGTAAAATCGGTTTTGCGCCCGTAGATCTGCAACCCGAACCACCTCCGGAGCTGCTTTGAGCGTCGCTCGGAGCACCAAATTTCGTACAAGCGATCGCCGGTACATTGCATCCGCTAGCGGGTAGATACGATTTTTGTCGAGGTCGTCAAACACAAATGCCGCACCTAGCCGGACCTCCGCTTCCGCACGATCCTGCAACAACCGCTGCACACCCGCCGACAATCCTGTTACACCCCGCAACGCTGTATTCCCGGCTGCACTCCGGACACTACCCCCATCGAAATAGAATTGTGCGTTCTGAAACTCTTCCACCCGGCTTCCGGCTCGCACGTACTCCAAGGAAACGGTCCCACCCGCCTCGAACGGCTCAGAAAAATTCGTGGTGCCTTCATCCGTTGTGCCTTCATCCGTTGTGCCATCATCTGCTGTGCCATCATCCGCAATCCCTGAGCCCACTTGCGAACGCTCATACCGATCCCCAAACCAAGTCGCATCCGCTGTCCATCCGAGCGGAGAGCGTGTATTTTGCGTGTAGGAACCCTTAAACAAAAACCCCTCCTGGCGAATCCGCTCCGTTCCCGGCAAGAGAGAAGACACAGCGCCCGAACCATCAGCGCCGCCGCCATCAACATTCGCACCCACCACACTCCCCGATGTTACTGCCACGCCATCCGCTGTTTCGGTCACGGGCAGATAATTGAACCGACTCACAACCTGCAGATCCGCGTCTATTAAATCGTGATTTTTTCGCTTATGAAGAAGCCGCACACTCAAATCACTATTGCGAAATGCCCCCGGCTGACGATCAAGATGACTCGCCGAGGAACGTGTATGCAATGCCCCGGAATACACCGTTCGCTTCCCTGGACCTGGCTTCGGTGCTAAATACACATCCGCAAGCGGAGATGACAAACTTCCATACCCGATCCTCGCAAACGCCTGACCCGGATCGGCATACGAAAACGGCTGATACTCCGAAAGTGCCGGCCGCTGAAGCCCTACCACAGGCAAATTCGCCGCCCGCTGCTCCGGCAATTCAATAAATGGCATTCGATTCGGGTTGATGCGAAAAATCCTCGGCCTCGGATTAAACCCCAGGATTGGCTGGCGGCGAATCCCGGGAAACCGCGCCCGAAACTGACTCCGGATCTCGATATCCTGCGGGTTGATCTCCGGAAGAAGCGACTGGCCCTGCGTGCCGGGCCCCTGCGACCCGGATCCCTGCGCCCCGGATCCCTGCGCCCCGGATCCCTGCGATGTTTGAGCATAGGCTGGCGAAGCAGCCAACATCAGCGATACGATTACGATCCCATAATAACCTACCAATTTCCTCATTCGACGCACTCTGATAGATGATGAACGTTTTGATGACGAACGTTCTTTAACTCCCCGAAAGTGGAACGTCTGCAAACGCAACATTTATATAGCTTCGAAAATACAAATTTTTATAGCTTATTATCGAACGGATCCTTTCGTCATGCCCGAACGAGCGCGCTTCAAAACGATCCCGGTTTCGTGGACCAGTGACCTTTAAAAATACCCTGCTCAGGCGCTCAAATACTGCTCGATATATGGCTTGATGCGTTGCTCACTTCCTCTACGTTTCGCGTACGACAAAAGCGTCGATATATCCACATAAAAAGAATCGAAAACCCTCTCAAAAATTTTTGCTAAATCATGTCGCAAAAATTCAAACATCGAGTCGATGCAAATATCCACCAGTATCTTTTCCACCGTTGGAGAAATCACCTGCCAACCATCACCCTCTCGCTTAAAGATTGGTGACCGCGTGACAAGGCGCGTCAATACAATCGGATATTTTCCCATTTTTGCATACTCCGGGATGTGATCCCTGCGACGCCAATCCATTTTTGGTTTTTTTCTCGGCACCCCACAATATCCCTGCGTCTCCAAAAAATGCCCCCAATACGGATTGTGTCTTGCGGCCAAATATCCACTTCCAACGTGTTTTCTCTCTCTAGTACCTTCGCCAATGCCCCCTCCAGTGCCTCCGGCAACGCCCTCTCTAGTGCCTGTCCTGCCTCCTACTCTGCCTCCTACTCTGCCATCTGCCCTGCCTCCTGCCCTGCCAGCAGCTATGCCCCCTACTCTGCCATCCTCTTCTCCATTCACGCCGCCACTCGCGCCACCACTCACGCCGCCACTCACGCCGCCACTCGCTACACTTCCCACATACCAGTGTGGCCGATACACATTGTACACAAGTTGATGCATTCCATACAGGCATCTACTATTGATTGCATGATGCTCCAATATTTTCTTATCCGGTTTGATGTACACTTTATGGCTCGTTAAATTTTCTAAATCATGATGAACCATGTGAATTAAATCCTTCTCCACACCAATCAGAACCATCTTTCTTCGCAACTGAGGATGCAAAAATTCATTGATCCACTCCACGTCCCAAATGGCATGTGTGGTTCCAGGCTGATGTTTTTGAATAAATCGTTCCAGTTTGATGAGTTCCTGCGATACCGGTGGTAAAAAATATGGCTTTGTGACAACCTGATAGAGGCATTTCCCAACAGATCGAATCTTATTCTTTGCCTTTAAGTTATAAACCCGCCATCCTAATGTATTCCGATTCAAGTCTGGTTCATATCGCAGATAAAATTGCTCCAAATCCTCACGGGTAAACGTGACCCGGCCGCCAAACTCCTCAATCAACTTTCTCTCTATGTATTTTTTCATGGTTTGATGTACCTGCTATTTTTTGTGATTTACTCTTTTTGATTAGCTCATTTTGATTCACTGATTTGCGTTTTGCCCCTTCAT
>PZPG01000058.1:0-8913 GCA_003045995.1 Bacteroidota bacterium | reverse complement strand
AGTATCCATCCCCTTCTGAGTATCCATCTCCCTCTAGCCATCCACGTGCTTCGGATGTTTCATATCAAACCACTTCGCCCACCACAATATGAGCGGCGTAAACAAACACACCACTAAAAATGTTGCCGCATGTACCATCGTTGCATAGGTTAAACCGATCTCCGAGGGGATCTGATAGATGAGCACAAACCCTTGCTGGATTAGCAAATGGTACGAACCGATGCCCGACGGTGTAGGGATCGCAATCCCAACCGACGAAATGAGTGTCAAAATCAAGGCTTCCTGCAACCCAAGGCCATAAACATCACCCAAATCCAACATCGCAAACGGGAAAAACGTCATCAAAATGTAACCGGTCCAGATCCCCACGGTCAGCAACAAAAACAGCGGCCAGTTTTTCACGTTACGAAGCGATCCAATTCCGTCGCCAAACGAAATCAACGAAGCAAGGATTTTATTCACAAACGGGGTGCGGGGTTTGGGTTTGTCGTAAAGGTAATGTACCCAACGAAATCCGTAGCGAATGGCAAGAGCAAACAGCAACAAAAACACCGGGATCAATAAATAGAGACCGCGGTTCCACTCATCCAGCCCAAGCAATGATTCAAACAGGCCGATTTCTTGCGAAAAGGAGAAGGCGGCGAGCACAACAATAAAAAGCATGGAAACCACATCAATCAGGCGCTCCAAAATAATCGTGCCAAAAAGCGTACCACTCGGCAGGTTCTCCTTCTTCGCTACATAAAGCGGGCGGGTTACCTCCCCAAGCCGCGGAACAAAATTATTCACAAAATATCCGGTCATCACTCCGGCAAAAAGAATGGGTCGGCGGGCAGATTGCTCCTCTTCTTTGATCAAAAGGCGCCATCGTTCGGCGCGAAGGTAGTGGCTAAACAGTAGGGTGATAGTGAACGGCAGTAACCACCCAAGCTTTACCGATTTCATCTGGGTGGCCAGATCCTGCAGGTCTACCGAGCGGAAAGCGAACCAAATGAATACCGACGCAATGCTGAGCGAAATGAATAACTGGAGGATTCGTTTTTTCATGTCGTTTCGGTTATTCCATCTCCTCCCGAAGATCGATCATTTCGGCATCATCCGGGATATTCAGCATGCCGAGCGTAATCGAACCATCCCGAAAACGTCCCCCATCAAACCGAATAAAAATGCGGTTTTGTGCTGAATCCTCTGCGCTGAGAGCTTCCGGTACGCCGTTCCGAAGCCTAAGTGTTGCGCTGGGATAAATGGCAAATGGGTCTTCTGTGGTAAACTCGATGGAAACCGAACCCGCCGACTCTCCCTTTACCCCTTGCCCCGTTTCCGTAATCCGGTACGTTTCATCCATGCCCTTAAACACGCGCGAAGGTGCAAATTCATCGTCGTCCTCCACATAATCGCTGATGATGAGCCGATTGCGATCCTCTTCGTACACGTACGAATACAAGCTGTCGACCAACATACGGCGCTGATCCCCCAACACCAGATAGCTGTTTTGTGTGATTAGAATGCGGCCGCGGTACGTCTGGTTTTCACCAGTAAAATCGTCCTCGAAGCGGTGGCGAAAATCCGCCTCAAATAGCGCGCCACTCTTGAACCGCTCCTGCAGTGCCGTAAGATTTGGCGTCGGATTGAAGTTAGGATCTTTTTCCTGGATAGAAGGGGGTGGCGGGACAGGGGAAACCAGTGAGACAGGGGAAACCAATGGGACAGGGGAAACCAGTGAGACAGGGGAAACGGGCAAAACAGCCGAGGTAACCCCCACACCAACCAAGGGCGACATCACACAGAAAAGAAAAAACAAAATCAAAACCCACACACCCCGAAAACCACGCACACACCGCAAACCACGCACACCCCACACACGCACCCTCATATCACGACAAACCCAAATCATCCAGCATCTCCTGAAGCTCCTCTTCATTCTCGGCTCGCACCTCCCGCGCCGTACTCCCCTGATACGGCCCCACAATCCCCGCGCTAAACAGCTGGTCAATAATCCGTCCCGCCCGGTTATACCCAATCTTCAACTTCCGCTGCAACAACGAAACCGACCCCTGCTGATGCAACACAACCACCTTCGCTGCATCCACAAACAGATCATCAATGTCATCAAGCCCACCCCCTTCAGAATTCTCATCCTCAATCTCCGGCAACAAAAACGGCCGCTTGTACACCGTCTGGTTCCCGATATGTTGCGCCACACGCTCCACCTCCTCCGTCGACACAAACGCATTCTGGATCCTCGTCATCCCCGCTCCATTCGTAAACAACATATCCCCCTTGCCAATCAACTGATCCGCACCCCCCGTATCCAAAATCGTACGCGAATCCACCTTCGACGCAACCTGATACGCAATCCGAGCCGGGAAATTCGCCTTAATCGTCCCCGTAATCACATTCACCGAAGGACGCTGCGTCGCAACCACCAAATGAATTCCAATCGCCCGCGCCAACTGAGCAAGCCGCGCAATCGGCTCCTCAATCTGCTTCCCGGCCGTCATCATCAAATCCGCAAGCTCATCAATCACCACCACAATGTACGGTAAGTGCCGGTGCCCAAGCTCCTCATCCAGCTCCCCGTCGCGAAACTTCCGGTTATACGCCTTCAGGTCCCGCACCATCGCCATCTTCAGCAGGTCATACCGCTCATCCATCTCCGCCGTCACACTCTGCAACGTGCGCAACGCCTCCGATGTATCCGTCACAATCGGCTCCTCAGCCCCCGGCAACACCGCCAGATACGCATTCTGGATGTTCCGATACAGCGACAACTCAATCTTCTTCGGATCCACCAGCACGAATTTCAGATTGTCCGGATGGCACTTATACAGCAAACACGTAATAATCGTATTAATCCCCACCGATTTCCCCGAACCCGTCGCACCCGCCATCAACAAATGCGGCATCTTCGTCAAATCAATCAGAAAAATCTCATTCTCAATCGTCTTCCCAAACGCCACCGGCAACTCAAAATCCGTCTCCGCAAACTTCTTCGACTTAATCATCGACTGAATAAACACCATCACACGCGTCTTATTCGGCACCTCAATCCCCACCGCCGATCGCCCCGGAATCGGCGCAATCATCCGCAGCCCGTGCACCGCTGTCGCCATCTTGATGTCATTCGCATAGCTCTCAATCTTGCTAATCTTCACATTCGGCGCCGGCTCCAGCTCATACAGCGTCACCGTCGGCCCCACAATCGCATTCACACTCAAAATCTCGATCTTATGCTGCGCAAACTTGTCGAGGATAATCCGCTTATTCCGATTGATCTCCTCCATATCCGCCTCATTCTTCTGCTCCGGCGGGGAGTCCAGCAGATCCGTACCCGGGAACTTGTACCGCGGCTCCGACGTCTCCTTCGCCTGCTGCTTATTCGCCTTCTCCAGCTCCCGACGCCGTGCTTCCTCCTCCTCCTCCCCGATAATCACATTCACCTCAATCTCATCCGCTTCGTTTTCATTTCGGGTTGATGCGTCCGCTCCATCGTCCGAATTACTAGCCTTATCATCGGCAAGGTCACTGATCGAATGATTTCGGGTTGATGCGTCCGCACCATCGGTCGGACTTCCATCTCGGGCGACACCACTTTCATTGAAGGGTGCGCCGGCATCACCCGCACTGGCAACCGAACTTGCACCTGTGCCAGAACCTGAACCTGAACCCGCAACACCCGCCTTCTCTATGGCCGCTTCCTTCTCAGTCGCCTGCTTCCGACGCTCCGCATCCTCCCGCTCCGCCTCCGCCGACCGTGCAACCTCCGCCGACGCCGCTTCCACCTTCCGACGCTCCGCATCCTCCCGCTTCGCCGCCTTCCGCTTTGCCGCCACATCCTTTCGCTCCGCCGCCGCATCCTTCCGCTCCTCCATCCACCCGCGTAACGAATCCCCCACACCCCCCAGCGAATCCAACAGAGACTGCAGATCCCGGTTTACCACCATCATCCCAGCCACCAGCAACAGCACGAATAGCAAAACAATCGACCCGACAACCCCGAGAAAATTCTGCAAAAACACCGCCGAAGCAATCCCAAAACTCCCTGTCCACGCCACACCCGGGACATCATATTGCGTATGAAACCACCCCACGGTCACAGAAAGCACCAACATCAGCGCAATCACATACACCGTAAACCACGGCAGCGGCGCCAAATCCTTCTGCCGAAAAATAAACCACCCAAACGTGCCGATCAGCACCGGCATCATCAAACTTCCATACCCAAACAGCGTAAACACCAGCAGATGAGCGATATGCGCCCCCATCACCCCGAGCCAGTTTTTCACCGTGAGGGCAATTCCACTGTCGGGAGTCAACAGAGCGCCGGTATCCAGCAAACGCACCGCATCGTAGTCGCCGTCGTGATAGGACAGGATGCTCAGCGACAAAAGTGCCGCCAGCGCCATCACAAAGATCCCTAAAATTTCGAGCTTGCGTGTTTGATCGAATCCGGCCGTAAACGGGTTACTCGATTGGTTTTTTGTCATCTTCAAAGGTAATCATTCCATCCTTAAGAACAGGAATCCGCGAACAAATATCAATTTGAGTATACCACTTCGATTCAAATTGTTCACCCAGTAATTTTTTCATCCGGGCTGCATTGTTACTATTGGAAATGATCTCCTCTATCGTATCCTTGTAACTTTGATACACCCCAAGTGCAACCACCACCCCGTCGCTGAGCTCACTCTGCGGTTCCCCAGCGTGCAACTGCTCAATCATATTCCCTGCCAGCAACAGATCTTCCAGGGAAATTCGGCCATTCCATCCCGCCGAAAGCAGCGCGATCTCGTCCTCCGTTTCGCGCAACGCCTCCACCACCGAACTCAGATTCAAAAACGACGCGATCATCAACTTCTTGGCCGGGATTGATTTGGAAATCGCCTTGGTTCCGTTCGTCGTATTCATGATGAGGCTCTTGCCCTCCACCCGTTCCCGGGTAAAATCCGCCGGATACACGCCAAGGTCGAACCCCTCGATCGGATTCCCATCCTTCTCCCCGCAGAGTAGCATATTCTCCGAAGCCGTAGTAAGAGAAATACGCCCCGCTTCCCCCAAATCCGCTGCTGGGATGACATTCCGGGCACCGTTGTGAAGCGCCTGTACGATCGCGGTCGTTGTATACATCACGTCGATCACCACAACCGTTTTGTTTCGGATGGAATCGCTGTCCATCGCGCGTGCAGAAGTAAATACATCAATGGATGCAATGTTGGCCATAACTGTAAGACAATTTGTTTGGGTACACTTCCCGAGATTTTTTTCGGGTTTTTTATTTTTTTATTCGGGTTGATGGAACCGGCTTTCGGGGCCGGCGGTAAGATCACGATGGATTTATTGATTAATTGATTAATGGGTCACGCCTGATTAAATGATCACGATGGATTAATGAATCACGTTGGAATAAAAGGTGGCTTTTGGCATGATGCGGGGAACATTTTACCCCGAATATCGATGAAGATCGATGTGCCTTCAGCTGCATACTCTTTGCGGATTCGGGCCATTCCAATCCCTTTGCCGGTGGTGACAGAGAGACCGCCGCTTGTAACGGTGCCGATTTTGTGAAGGGGAGCGTCCGTGCCGCCAGCCGTGTCCGTGCCACCAGCCGAGTCCGCACTGCCCACCGAGTCCGTGCCGCCAGCCGCGTCCGCACTGTCCACCACACCGTCCGCATATACATCGTATCCTTGCCGGGGAACCCTGCGTTCATCCTCCATAACGAATCCCATCAACCCGAACTCTACACCTCGTTCGCGTGCGGCAACCAGCGCATCCCTCCCCACAAAAGGCCCTTTATCCAACTTCGTGAGCCAGGCCATTCGCGATTCGAGCGGATGCGTGTCTGCTGTGATATCGTTTCCGTAGAGCGCGTACCCCATCTCCAGGCGGAGCGTGTCCCGTGCTCCAAGGCCCGCAGGGATCAGCCCTTCCGGGGCGCCGGCGTCCATAATTGCATCCCAGATTGCCAGAGGATCTGCTTTTTGGGTGTCGATGTAGAGTTCGAAGCCCTTCTCACCTGTGTAGCCGGTGGCGGAGATGATGACATCCGGCTGTCCGGCCACATTACTCACATCAAACGAATAGAAAGGGATCGCTTCGAGATCGGCGGGCGTGAGTTTTTGCAGAATTTGCACCGATTTCGGGCCTTGAAGAGCCAGCAAGGCGATCTCCCCGGAACGATCTTGCACCTTGGCGCCGTCATTATTGTTGCGTAGAATCCACTCTCGGTCTTTGTCGATGTTGGATGCATTCACTACCAGCATGAATTCGGGGTTCGCTGTATCCGACCCATCCGCAGCACTAGAACCATCCGCAACACTCGACCCATCCGCATCACCGGAACCATCCGACAGGCAGTACACCAAAAGATCATCCACAATCCCGCCATCTTCGTAGCACATCGCGCTGTACTGCGCCTTGCCGCGAACCAGTTTCGCCGCATCATTGATCGTGATGTGCTGCACAAGCTCGAGCGCGCCCGGCCCACTTACAAAAATCTCGCCCATGTGCGATACATCGAACAGCCCGGCCGTCGTGCGAACCGCCTGATGCTCCTGCTTGATGCCACTATACTGAACCGGCATCAGAAAACCGCCGAAATCGATCATCTTCGCACCGGCTTCTTTGTGTTTCTCGAAGTAAACGGTCTTTTGGGGGGTGGTTTCTGGTGTGGTTTCTGACATAAATCCTACTCTCTCCAGTTCCTAAAACAGTTTCTTTTCGTCGGTGTGATGGTTGATATGATCGTTGTTACGATGGTTGATATTCCCGCAGGTTTACACGTGATTTCCCGGATGCCGATGCGATTGCCAGGATCCGTTACCCGTCACAAATCCACCCGAAACCCCGAATAACCCATTTGTAAAACATCCCATTCATACTGATTTGGAATTCATACTGATTTGGAGAAAAACACCCGTCGAAAAGTGCGATTAATCATTGATAGTGCGCCTGTTTGATAGCGCATGTTATACACTGGTTTGATCTCATTTTGTAAGCTTCGCAAATATATTGATTTGCTGTCTTGAAAAAAATAATCTTTTGGTGAAAGGGTTGTGTGGCCCGAGTGCGCACTCAATGTGTGGGGATTTTTAGGTAATTGGTCGGCCAGGATAGGTGCCTAGGTGCCCGCCAATTAGTTCGTGGCGGTATACAGACCAAAATTATCTACTGATTCAAGTAACGACTGAATGCATTCTAAACGACTTACCGTTCGACCGGACGAGAATTGACTTCGTTGACCGAAGACGGAGAACAAATCCCCATCCTTCGTATTTTCAAAATTTCTCTGTCAACCCGTAATTGGCACATTTGCAAAGCCACATAAGCCAACATACAACCCAATTTTTGCAAACGAGCCAAATTTTTCCGCCCACACCCAATTAGGTTTTATATCACAATTGTCAGGATTAAGCTGGCTTATTTGCCATGAAATATAATTTCTTACAATTATTATTCGTATCTTTTCGGTCAGGTTTAAACTGACTTATTCGCTATGATAAATAAACTCATATCCACGCAATCCAATAAAATCCTGGCTCATTTTAACCAAATGAATAAGGACTGCTTTGATTTTTCTGAGGCACAAACGGCTTTGCCCGATTCAAGTGAAAGTGCATTGAAGGAGCTTCTTAGTGACATGGTCAAAAGAGGACTTCTAATGAGGCTCAAGAAAGGTTTGTATTACATCATACCATATGAACAAGAAGCCAGTTCGTTTATGCCCGATTGGCATTTACTTGCCAAGCACCTGACCAAAGGAACAGATCACTATATCGGATACTACTCCGCAATGCAAATCCATAACCTTATTACTCAGCCGTCATTGAAAGAACAAATTGTTGTAGCAAAACAACTCAAACCATCAACCTTGAAAATTAAGGATGTGAGTTTTCAATTCATCTATCACAATGCCGACCACTTCTTTGGCGCTAAGAAAATGTGGATTGACAGCTTCCATAAGGTCCTGTGCTCAGACCTTGAAAAAACAATTATTGACTGCTTGTTCAAGCCGGATTATGCCGGAGGCATTGTTGAAATTGCCCGGGCTATTCATGCATCAAAAGACAAAATCAAATATGACCAGCTACTTGAATACACACAAAGATTCAAATCGCAGGCAGTCATTAAACGATTGGGATTCCTTCTCGAAACGCTTGAAATAAAATCCGGCATTATAAAACAGCTTCAAAAAGCCAAGACAGCTTCCTATGTCATTCTTGACACGGAACTTCCGAAATCTGGCAAAATGATAAGTCGCTGGAGCATTCAGCAGAATCTGGAAACGGAAACCATTACATCTGCCATTTACACATGATTAAACCAAGGGAAATACAAAACAAGGCGCGTAAAGTTGGCGTGAGAGATCAGCAGATTGAGAAGGACTACATCCTTTCTTGGATTTTGCAGGGGATTGCTCAACATGAACATCTCTCCAAAACCATAGTCTTTAAGGGGGGAACAGTTCTCAAGAAGGTTTATTTCGAAGACTACCGCTTTTCAGAGGACCTTGATTTCACCTTGTTGGACAACGAGGTTTCAAACGATCAAATATTTGAATGGTTTGCAGAAGTCTTTGAATATGTCAGAGATGAAGCGAACATTCCCCTTGAGATTATCGACAACAATGAACACGAAGATGGTGGCATCAACTTTTATCTCAGGTTTGTCGGTCCGCTGGGTGGGATTGGTGCCAATAAAAAAGTCAAAGTTGATATTACAAGAACTGAATCATTGGTTTTTGAACCTATCAAGCAAAAGGCCTTTCTTGGGTATACAGATCAGGAGTACCATGAACTTCTTTGCTATCCGTTAGAAGAGGTGCTGGTAGAAAAATTGAGATCTGTGATGCAACGTATGCAGGCACGAGACTTTTACGACATCTGGTACCTTTTGGAAATTCATGGAATGGAC
>PZPG01000112.1 GCA_003045995.1 Bacteroidota bacterium | reverse complement strand
CAAGTTGCCCATCAACCCACTCCTGGACACGCGTTTCCAGTACCGATAGGGGCACACTGCCGGAGAGCAAAATCACATCGTGGAATTCGCGGAGGTCGAAGGCGTCGCCGAGTTGCTGTTCGGCATCGGCCCGAAGCCGACGGATGGCGATCTCTCCCATTTTATATCCGAGTGCCTGACCAGGCCAAAAAATGTAGCGATTGACTTCAGCCCGGATGTTGTGAAGCGACAGCGCCGACCGATCTGCCATATACTCAACCGCCTGCTCCCGCGTCCATCCCTTCGCGTGAAGGCCCGTATCGACCACAAGCCGTAGCGCACGCCACATTTCGTAACTAAGCCGGCCGAAGTTCTGATAGATATCCTCATACATTCCTACCTCAAGGCCAAGGCGCTCGGAGTACAGTGCCCACCCCTCCACATAGGCCGTGAATCCACCCGTCCGCCGGAAAAGAGGCATTTCGTCGAGTTCCTGCTGCATCGCAATCTGAAGATGATGTCCCGGAACCGCCTCATGCAGGGAGAGTGCCGTGATTTCATACAGCGGCCGGCTTTTGAGATCGTATGTATTCACGGCGTAGTATCCGGCCCGGGTTCCATCGGCTGCCCCCCGGCTGTAGTAGGCGGTGGTCGTTCGCGGGGCAAGGTAATCAGGCACTGGCTGGATACCGTAGGGCAATCTCGGCAGGGTTTTGAACAATCGCGGCAGATGGCCGTCCATCGTTTTGAGCACAAACGCGGTCTCCTTCATCAACTCCTCCGGCGAGTCGGCGTAAAACTGCGGATCGGTTCGCAGAAACTCGATGAATCCCTCGAAGTCGTCTCCAAACCCGGCCTCCTCCACAATCACCATCATCTCACCCAGGATTCGCTCTACTTCTTCTAATCCGGTTTGATGGATATCATCGGCGGTGAGGTCTAACGTTGTGTAGTACCGGATAAGATAGTTGTAATAGGCCTCGCCACCAGGAACATTGGTGATGCCTGGCGAGCTTGCTGCTGCCGGGATGTACTCCTCTCGGAGGAACGTTACGAGCCGCTCATATTCCGGGTAGACCACGTCCCGAACGACGCTTTTCATACGCTCAACCCGGTCGGAAAGAACGGATTCGGGGGCAGGGTTGGGGGAGGCTGGATTGGTGGTGGTGGTTGGGGAATCAGCGGTGGTTGTGGGATCAGTAGAGGTTGGGGAAGAAGTGGTGGTTTGATGGGTGGAGGCTGAGTCGTCTGTGTTGAAGTCGGTGGTAGTTGCGAGGTCGGTAGTTGGGTCTGAGGGTTCTGAGTCAGTGGAATCTGCACTTTCTGTTGTGGCTCCCACATCAATCCCATCGACCGAAACGACGAATCCGCTCTCTTCGGGCGGGCCCGCCGTGTGCGCTTCCACCGATGCCAAATAATCCCCGAATACTTCTGCCGGTCGCACCACCCCACGGCGTATTCCTTCACGCATCCGGTCGATGTACCCCTGATTGTACGCTGGGAACTGCTCGAGCCGGGAAATGTAATTGTCGAGGTCTTCCACCGTGTTCAATGGCACCCGATTCGGCAGCTCGGCGAACGTTGCGTGGTAATCCCACCATCCATTGAGCGGCAGCAGATGATCGCCCAGCTCTACCGACTCCACCTGATCCTGCAGTTGCAACACCAGAATCTCTGCATTTAGCCGATTGGCCTCCGAAAGTGCACTCCTCGCCCCGGGATCGGAAAGAATCGCCTCCAGCCGATCCAGAAATCTCGCCGCCGTTTCTGCGCGTTCCATCACCCCGTCCAATGATGAATCCGCAAGCCGGTCGTTGAATCGGTGATCCCCCAGTGAAGTCGCCAACATAGGATCCTGCAGCACCATCTGCTCCTCCCACTCCTGAAACAGTGCCGTGAGCTCATCTTCCGGTGACTGGCAGGCGTGGAGGAACAGCGTTAGAAATACGATGAGTGGTAAAGACCAGAATCGGGACCGTGGATTGGAGGTAGAGATCATAATAAGACCGTTTAATCAACATTTGGAACGTGGCTTCTCACACAAAAGATAGGGAATGATAGATTGAAGAGACATCGTCAAAAAAAAAGCCCCTGCAAGTGGTTGCCTGCAGAGGCTTTTTTTGTGCCCTGGACTGGATTCGAACCAGCACGCCGTTGCCAGCACTACCCCCTCAAGATAGCGTGTCTACCAATTTCACCACCAGGGCGAGCGGGCAAAGAAGATACAAACCTTCCGGTATCTTTATCAAACGGAAACCATTGTGAACTTGTTTTATCGGTGGATCTATTTTGTGGAATTCATTGAAATTTGGGGAATTCATTGAAATTTGTGCAATACATGGAAAGTAGTCTGTGCGTATTTTGAATCCCATCAGGCGAGATGGTTCGAAGTACATCATCGATCATCAAATCAAATACATTTGGAATAAACCAGGATTGGATTAGGTATGGCGGAAGTACATAGATCAGGAAACGATGGTGCAGCGGTCTCGAACCGGGTGGCGGATACAGACAGGGCGGAAAATACAACTCGGGGGGTAGATAGCACTCGGTCGACGGTCACGAACCGGGATATTGCGGATGCGTTGCGTCATGTGTATCAGTTGATGCAGCTGGCCGGGGAGAATCGGTTTCGGGCGATTGCGTTTGATCGCGCGGCGCAGGCGGTGGAGGGTCTGGAGCAGTCTGCAGCCGAGCTGGTGGAGTCGGGGGAGTTGACGTCGGTGAAGGGGATTGGCAAGTCGATTGCGGAGGATGTGCGGCAGTTTGTGCAGGAGGGTGGTATGCGGGTGGCAGTGGAGCTTCAGGAACGGATTCCAGGCGGGTTGATGGAGTGGCTGAATGTGTCCGGACTTGGGCCAAAAGGGATTGTGAAAATTCATCAGGCGCTGGGGATTTCGGAGATGTCCGACCTGAAGGAGGCGTGTCGGGATGGACGGGTGGCGGGGTTGCCGGGGATGGGGGTGAAATCTGCGGAGAAGATTTTGCGGTCGGTGGAGTTTTTAGAAAAGCACGGGGAGCGGTGCCGGCTGGATGAGGCGGTAGCGGTGGCGGAGCCAATGCTGGCGTTTCTGCGGAAGCAAAGCGGGGTGGTGCGGTGTGAGCTG
>PZPG01000057.1:10269-12995 GCA_003045995.1 Bacteroidota bacterium | reverse complement strand
CCACAATCCGGGAGTCGTTGCGTAAACGGTTTGCTCGCTTCGAATCTGCATGGGAGCGGTATTTCGAAACGCAGCTGGCGGACCTTACGATTGAACGGGAGATCGCAGCGCAGGGGGATGAAGCGGCAGGTCTTCAGCAGGTGATTCTGGAAAAGACACGTCTCTTTTTTCGTGATTTTGGCTACCGGCCGATGGAGATGGGGTTGTCCGCTGTTCGTGAGAAGGCGGAGTTGTTACGCGAGAATGGTTCCGGACAACTGACGCAGGCGATTATCGACAAAACCCGTAATGATCTCGAGTTGATGGCCAGCGACTCGATGATAGAGCCGTTTGCTGATGTCGACACACAGGAGCAGGTGCTCGGGGAGATCCGTGAAGAGATCGGTCGCCTGCAACTTAAGATGGGGCGGTTTACGGAAGTGCTCACCATGGCCGAAGAGCGGACAGTGGAGCTTCCTGACGCGCGGGTGAAAACGACTTCGCTGGAGTGGCGGGCACTCGCTGCAAGGTTCCTTCAGGAGCGGGTGCTGCGCCAAATCACTCCGGAAAATCAGGACTTACTCACGTTTGTGGCGCGACTATGGGAGGAGTCGGAGGAAGGCATCCGCATCGCCGATGTGAATCTGATGGCTGCTTTGGATGCACGTAGCATCAAAGGGGAGGAGCAAACCCCGCGCGAGATCGCAACACAGGGTTTAGAGCGTGCGGTGCATCACTTCGAAACTTCGATTCAGACGATTCGTAAGAAGCAGGACGAGTATGAAAAGATGGTGAAGGTGCAGCTTCCGGGTGTGCTGGCCGATCTGGAAACACTGATCCGCAATCGTCAGTACGACCGCCTCGAGTTTCAGGATAAAACCCTGCAGATGAAGGCGCAGGCGCTCACGTTTCGCGACCGTGTGGTTAAATTCAGTGCCATCGCTGCCGATCGGATCACGCTGGCAGCCCGTTTTGTTGGGAAACGCTCTTCGGAGATCAGTTCCCGCATCCGATATCTGCTTGGGTTCACCAAAAAAGAGGCCTTATCAACCCGAGAAAAAAGAGACCTCACCGAGTACCTGGCCGGCGTGCGGATTGACCCGTCATTGCCTTTTATTTACAAGCGGCTGTTTGATTATCAGTATGAAATCGATCGGCGTTTTTATGTGCCGCCGCGGCGTTTGTTCGATCTTGTTGCGGAATCGTACCGAGATTGGAATCGCCACCTCGAAACCAATCTGCTTATTTTCGGTGAAAAGGGGAGTGGCAAGTCTACGGCGATTCGTTTTATTTCCGACGAGTTGTTTCGGGATCATACAACGGTGTATCTGCGTTTTGATCAGACATTTTACAGGAGTGAACAGCTGATTTCGCGCATTGCTGCTGCGTTGCAGATTCGTGACGCAGGGAGTGGGGGTTCAAGTGGCAACGGAATCACCACCGCCGAGGAACTCATCGAACGCATCCAACGCCGCAAACGTCGTACCGTCCTGGTGATCGAAGACCTCCACAACGCCTTCATCCGCAGCATGCACGGATTCGAAGCCCTCCGTGCCTTCTGGACCCTCATGTCCTCCACCAAAGAAAATCTATTCTGGGTCGTTTCCACCTCCCGCTACTCCTGGAACTTTTTCGAAAAAATGAGCGGTGCGAGCCAGTACTTTAGCCATATCCATGATGTTGGGCAACTCAACAGCGATCAGATTCGTGAGGCGATTCTCGAACGCCATCGATCCACCGGTTACCGACTCGAATTCGTGCCCGGTGACGCCGAGCGCAACACCCGCACCTTCAAAAAACTCCTTGGCGACAAAGAACAGTCGCAAACCTACCTGCAGGAGAGCTACTTCGAGAAGCTGTCGGACGTCTCCGAAGGCAACCTTTCCATCGCCATCCTCATCTGGCTTCAATCCATCCGCGATTTCGACCGTGAAACCTTCCGCATCGCCCCGCTTGAAATCATCGACATGGACAAAATCGAAGTTCCTGAACGCAACGTGATGTTCCTGCTGGCCGCACTCGTGCTCCACGACCGCCTCAACGAAGAGGAACTCGCAATGGCGCTCCATCAAGGCGTAACCGAATGTCGCCTCATGGCTACCCGCCTCAAAAGCAAAGGTCTGCTGGTCGAGGGTAAAAACGGATTTCAGATGAACCAGCTTGTCTACCGCCAAGTCATCCGCCTCCTTAAACGTCGTAACGTGCTGCACTAAACCGACACGATTTCAATACTATGATATAACCACTATGATTTCGATGCCATGACTCCACACGCAACCTTCACATTCTCCGGCGAAAGTGCCATTTCTGCAACGATAAAGCTGGTCCAAGCCATCGGATTCGTTTTTTTATTCGGGTTGATGGGATTGGCATTTGCGGCTCACGCAGAAACCTTGACGGGCATGCGGGGTGGTAACGTTGCGGTCGTGTTGGATGCTGTACCAGAGCATATCGTCACGGAGGAAGTTACGGTTTCGAAGGATGTTGCGGTTGCCAAGGATGTTGCGGTTGCCAACAATGTTGCGGTTGCCAAGGATGTTGTTGCAGACATAATGGTTTCGGCGACTACTGTCATGGAGGGTTCACACGGATTACTGGACTCTCAAAGTCCGCTTGACGTACCAGACCCTCAAAACCCACAATTCCCACAAGACTCACAAACCACGCAAGGCGATAATGGGGAAAGGGACGCCGATGCATCCGCATCAACCCGAATAGAAACACAAGAAGGCCAGAACGAACTCCAA
>PZPG01000057.1:0-10108 GCA_003045995.1 Bacteroidota bacterium | reverse complement strand
TGCTCAAGCACAGGCAACGGAGACGGGAGCCGAAGATGCGCCGCCGACCGAAATCTCGGAGATTGGCCGATTGATTTCGGTGGGTAAGATTTTATATGCGATTTTGATTCTGATCGTGACCTATTTTCTGAATAAGTTTGTGGGTTTGGTGATCGATAATCTGGCGGAGCGGGCGACGAATTACCGGTTGTTTATTAAGCGGCTCGGCCCGGCGAGTCGGATTCTG
Organism: Bacteroidota bacterium; assembly: GCA_003045995.1. GTDB lineage: Bacteria > Bacteroidota > Rhodothermia > Balneolales > Balneolaceae > Sam29DG08-bin30. The sequence goes on along the minus strand of PZPG01000057.1, from coordinate 9,882 downwards.
ATCTGGTCGCTTTCGATCTATATTATTATTGCCGGAGTGATTGCGCCGCCGATGCAAACGGTGATTGCGATTGGTGCATCGATCGGGATTGCCGTGGGTTTTGCGTCACAGGATATTCTAAAGAATATTTTTGGCGGGATTATGATTATTCTGGATAGCCCGTTTCAGGTAGGGGATAAGATTGCGGTGGGGGATCATTATGGCGAGGTGACGAGTATTGGACTGCGTTCGAGTCGGATTGTGACGCCGGATGATTCGGTGGTGTCGATTCCGAATGCCGAGCTGATGAATCACGCGGTGTCGAATAGTAATTCGGGAGCGCTGAATTGCCAGGTAGTGGCGGAGATCTATCTTCCGGCGACGGTCGATATTCCTGCGGTGAAGCGGCTTGCGAAGGATGCGGTGTATGCGTCCTCGTATCTGTTTTTGAACAAGCCGGTGGAGGTGATCGTATTGAATGAATTGAAGGATCGGAATTATGTGGTGAAGCTACGGGTGAAGGCGTATGTACTGGATATTCGGTACGAGTTTTTGTTTAAGAGTGATATGACAGAGATGATTTTAGAGGAGTGTAATCGGCGTGGGTATCTGGAGGGGGAGGTGATGCCGATTCCTTCTCAGTTGTAAATGTTCATCCGGAATACGAAAGTATAGGGTGCAATTGTTAGTATTTTTCTTATATTCTTCGTGTACTTGGTTTTATATACACATGCGGTAGGGATACTACGTTTTTGCTCGGGATCCTCTCTTTTACAAGATTCATATCAGGCTATGGTTTTGCTCACGAATAAATCATAGATAAATCATATACAAAAAAATAGGTATATACTAGTTGAAAGCAATAATTTATGGTGCCGGCTTGTTTGCTGAATATTTGTCCTATGCGATTTCAAACGATAGTGATTACGATGTGGTCGCGTACTGTGTTGATCATGAGTTTCTTAATGATAGAAAGGAAATTGGCGGGTTACCTTTGGTCGCTTTTGAAACGGTAGAGACGGTTTTTCAACCGGGCGAGTGTGATATGTTTGTAGCAGTCGGTAATAACGAAATTCGTGCACAAAAATGTCTTGAAGCAACGGAAAAAGGATACAAATTACTGACCTATATTTCTTCGAAATCAGACACATGGCCGAACCTTCAGTATGGACGGAATGTGTTTATCGGCGAAGGGTCTATTATCCAGCCATTTGTGACGATTGGCGACAATTGTATGTTTATGGGAGTTCGGTTGGGGCATCATACCGTCATTGGGCACAACAATGTACTCTCCGGTACTTTTGTGGGCGGATCGTCTACCATTGGCAATAACTGTTTTTTTGGGCTTAATTCTACGATTCGGCAAGGGGTTACTATAGGAAATAATAATATCATCGGAATGGGGTGTGCCATCATTAGGAATACAAAGGATGATGAAGTGTATCGTAGTACGAAGTCAACAACGAAGTCTGAGGTGCCAGCCGATCGTATTAAAAAAGCATATTTACGGTATTAAGTCGTATGCTGCATGTCGTTAATACCATAAAGCGTATCCTCCGAACGGCATGGGTGAATTCCCGATATGCTCTTTTCCATCGCAACACATCGAAAATTTTCTGCATTGGATTTAACAAAACGGGGACAACCTCCCTTTATCATGCACTTTTGCGGGAAGGGTTGAAAGTTGGAGATCAACCGACTGCAGAACGATTGCTTGCTTCGTATGTGGATGGGGATTTTGATCCGATTGTAGAGTATTGCAAAACGGCACGGGCATTTCAGGATGTTCCATTTAGCATGCCGAATACCTACCGTCATCTGTACCATGCGTTTCCGGACGCAAAGTTTATTTTGTCGGTGCGCGATTCCGGAGATCAGTGGTACGAATCGCAACTCAAGTTCGCTGCAAAGCGTTTAGGACGTACTCCCACCCTCGAGGATTTAAAAGAGTCTGAGTATTGCTGGAAGGGCTGGAGTTACCGGTATCATCAGGCGGTTTTCGGCAATGGGGTGGAGTTTGAGGACAAGCAAGCAAAAATTCATACCTACGAGCAGCATATCGCAGATGTCCAGATCTTTTTTCGGGACAAGCCAGGGCAATTACTCGTTCTAAACGTTGGCGAAGAAGGCGCCTTTTCGAAGTTTTGTCAATATTTGGGCATACGATCGAAGCATACTGCATTCCCTTGGGCGAAAAGGACTGCGAGTCTTCGTGCAGCAGAAGCCGTTCAGGGGAGTACTGGAGCAAGTACTGTAGACAGTTCCGGAGCGAGCTCAGTAGATAGACTCGGGACGTACTATGGAGTGGGTTCGGTGGCAAGTACTGTAGACAGTTCAAAAGTACCTCCCCGGGTAAGCGTCGTGGTGTTAACGTGCAATCACGAACTGTATATCCACGAAACACTGGAAGGGATTGTAACACAGCAAACCAATTTTCCCTTTGAAGTTATTGTACACGATGATGCATCAAGCGATCGCACACCAGACATCATCAAAGAATACCAAAAAAAATATCCACATCTCATCAAACCGATCTTTCAAACAGAAAATCAATGGTTCAAGGGGGTAAACCCGATCAGCACCTATATCTTCCCGCACGTGTCAGGGGAATATATTGCCTTTTGCGAGGGGGATGATTACTGGACAGATCCAAGCAAGTTACAGAAGCAGGTCGACTTCATGGACCATCACCCCGATTACACCTTTTGCAGCCACGACGTTCATATGAAATACGAGGATGGTGTGAATGTAAAAGAGGTGTTTTACATCAAGCCTGCAGTAGGGAGCTTTTCGTTTACTTTTCTGGACGAATTTATGAATCATTTTTTAGCCACTGCTACATTGTTGGTGAGACGAAAAGTGGCGATGGATATGCCGGTTACAAATAACATGATCTCCGTAGAAATCTACTCGATGTTGTACTTCTTATCGAGAGGGAATGGGTACTATATGGAGGATAAGATGGTTGTAAAACGACGCAACCCAGGTGGAATTACCATGAATCTTGCCTATCGGGAAAACATATCGTTCGGCCAGTACAGGCTATGGAACGAAGTGTTGGCATTTGCCCCGATCCCGTATAAAAAACTGATCCGATGCAAAATAGCCGAGTATCAGCGACAATTCATAAAAAAACGCTCTTTCCCGTCAGGCACACATTTTTTCGGATTGTTGATGGGATCCATTTTGAACAATCCGTACTGGTTCGTTGGGTTGAGTGAACGATACCGGCAGTCCCTTTTGAAAACGTTCGCAAGGCAATCATTCCATTCGTAATGCTCTCCTTTTGCCGACTTGATTGAAGCCTCATAATGGTTACAATAGTGAGTGTAATGTCACTTTTCATGTTGTTTAAAAAGCCACTATTCTGTATTTTTGGCAAAATCAAGTAATCTCAAAAAATGCCAAAATAATAAATTACTGGCAAAAATAAGTTATGTACAAAATTATCGACCGTCAAATATCGAAGCAATTTAAAGGAAAAGGATATTTCAAACGAGAAGCTCTTCGCTCTTTTTTGACTTATTTAGACCCTGAAATCTCAGATAGTGCATTGACGTGGAGAATCCACGATTTGGTTACACGCAAGGTTATTGAACAAGTGAAGTTGGGAATATATACCGTTTCGAATAAAGAACTTTACAAACCAACTTTATCGAGGGAATTCGTACGATTATCCAAAATTGTAGTCAAAGAGTACTCAGAATTAGAGTATTGCATTTGGAGTACGGAATGGTTTAACGACTTTACAAGGCATCAATTGGGAACCTTCATTTTTGTAATTGAGGTAGAAAAGGACTTCATGGAAGAGGTATTCAATATGTGTTCAGAATTCCAAAAATATCGGGTATACTTCGATCCCAAAAAAGATATTATGGAAAGATATGTAGTAAGTGAAAACTCCATTGTTATTAAACCCTTAATAACTCGTTCTCCAAAACAGAAAATTACTACTGATGGGAAGCCTTTTGATGAAATATACATCCCAACGTTGGAGAAAATACTAATTGACGTATTTAGTGATACAGTTCTCTTCTATTCCATTCAAGGGAAAGAAATGGACACACTATTTGAAAATGCCTTAAAGCGATATCAAGTAAACTTCACTAAACTCATTAGTTACGCAAGACGAAGAAATAAAAAAGATCAAATTACTAGCTACTTAAAAGACAACTTTGGTGATCTTGTACATGGTATTTTAAAATGATAAAAGAACACTGTTTTACAAGGGAATGGATCAATAGTTTTAAGCAGCAAAAGCAGCGTATCTTGCAAAAAAATTAAAAAATAATGATCATTCGATGATTGAAAAATTTAGTGGTCAAGATATTAGTAATCTGGAAATTACCGGTGAACTGAACTTCCTTAATAAGCTCAAAAAGTCGAGAGATAAAGCATCATTTTACTATTGGTACAAGGCTTTGAATTGAAGTTTCCCCCCCCCCTAAAAATCGAAGATGATCCCGATGGTGGGGAGCACGGAGGATTCCTGGATCTCCTCGACTTCGAAGATGGTGGGGACTCCCTGTGGGTTGGGTCGAAGTAAAAAGTTGGGCTCGGAGGGGGTGTTTTGCCCAAAGAGGTTTTGGATTTCAAGGTAGATGTCGAGGGAGCTGCCGCGGAAGTCGAATTTACGATCGATGCGAAGGTCGGTGGCGCTGAAAGGGCTCAACCGATTGGTGCGCAATGTCTCATAATCGATGACGAAGGCAGGGTAGGTGTCGACGCTTTGTTCCCGGTCGATCTTGGCAAACGGGGTTTCGCCGATCCAGCGTGTTCGCAGACTGAACTCCCAGCGGCTGCCAAGGCGGTATCCGCCCGTGAAGGTGAACAGGTGGCGGCTGTCCCAGGCGGATGGCAGATATTCAGCACGATCAAGGTTGGTAAACTCACTCCAAAACAGCGTGTACGCAGCAATCCCGTACACATTTTTCACGAAGGTTTGCTGCGCTTGAAACTCTACACCATAGGTGCGACCTTTGCCGCCAAACGCGACCGGCTCGTTGCCCAAAATCCCAAAGTCGGCGCCAAGATTGGCCAAACTCACCTCCTCTCGCACCGACACCGGATAGTCCTCATACCACTTCACAAACGCTTCCGCCGAGATCACAGTGGATGGACGCGGAAAGAATGAAAGCCCGGCCGTAAGATGATCCGACCGGGTGTAGGCCGCATCACGATTCACAAACTGATCGTTCTCCTTGTATCCAAGCAGGTTCAGCGGTGGCAACTTAAAGTAGCGTCCGGCGGAAACCGCCATCTGCCAGCGGTTCCCCTCATCGATGCGCCACGTGAGCGCAGCCCGGGGTGACAGGGTTCGCCAAAGTTCACCGCCACGATCGGTAAAGCTATTCCCATCAACCCGAACCCCTGCCGTAAGATCGATACCAGGCAGGATGTTCTCGCGAGCGGTTTGCACAAATGCACCGAAACTGAAGAAACCCATACGATCATCGAAGGCGAGTGCTGGGGCGTCGGATGTAGGGTTGTTGTTGAAGAAATTGTTGGAGAAGCCATTGTGGCGCAGGCTCCCCCCGAAGGTGAGTGTGCTTTTTTCGCGTACCAGACGGACGTTCGAGCGCAACGTGGTTCGGAGTTCGCGGGCCTCATTTTGCGAAAACAGGCCGGTTTGATTTTCGTTATCGGCGTAGCGGCGGAAATCGTTGTAGAAAAACGAGGTCGAGAGGGATGTGTTGATGAGGCCAAGCCCGTCGGCGGAGCGGTGCTGCCAGGTGAGACCGGTGGTGTTGGAACGCTGTTGAATGACGGGCACCTGCTCGAGGATCGCCTGCTGATTGTCGTCCAGCTCGTCCGGCACATTAATGCTAAAATCATCCACCGACCCGACGCCAATGAACGTGATCCGATTGCGCGCGTTGAGATTGTGATTGATGCGATATTGATAATCCCAGTAGTCGGGCAGGAAGGGGAGACCGATCGCCTTGAAGAGTAGCTGCAGGTAGGAGCGCCGTACGGACAGCAAATACGTAGTGTCGGAAAAGCGTTCGTCGCCGCGGAAAAGAGGGCCTTCAGTGGTGATTGCCGCCTCACTCGCCCCCACCCGGAATTGTGTTCGCGCCTCCCGGTCGTTTCCATTTCGTTGATCAAACGTGAGCACGCCTGACAGCGCATCGGGCACTGCTGCTGAAAACGCACTGGTACTCAGCTCCACTCCCTCGAAAAACGCCACATTCAGCAGCCCCGCAGGCCCGCCTGCACTCCCCTGCGTCGAAAAATGATTGATCGATGGAATTTCTATGCCATCCAGGTAGTACACATTTTCGTTCGGCGCCCCGCCACGAATAATCACATCATTCCGAAAACCGGTTACCGAACCGGACACGCCCGGAAGCGACTGCACCACCTTGGCGATATCCCCATTCCCCGCCGGATATGTCGAAATCTCCTCCGGCGAGAGCCTACGATACGAAACGGGGGTTTCAGCCGGCGCCCGCAGCGGTTCGGACACCGAAACCACCACCTCCTCCAACTCCCCGGTAAGCGGTGTCAGACGAAAATTGATATCGCGCATGCCGGCACTTCGCACCGTAATGTTGATCCGCTCCTGCCGCTCGTACCCTACAAACGTTGCCACCAGCGTGTAACTCCCCAGCGGAATCTCCCGAATCGTGTAGTACCCGTCTGCGTCGGTCGCTGCACCGTACGAGGTCCCCGGAATCCCCACATTGGCGCCAATGAGTGGCTCACCGGTAACGGCATCTCGAACATACCCCGAAAGCGAACCCGTATCCTGCGCTTGCAACGTGGCGAATGAATGTGCAGAATCGTTCGCAGAAAATAGATGTGCGGCCGGCATCATCGCGATGATCAGAAGCGCGACTGACAGAATTACGGTGAGGCGCGGTGTTGTGGTTCGAATCATGTGGAGAAAAGAGGCATTACGAATGGAAAAAGGGTGCTTGTGCATGGGGATGTCGGGTTGATGTTCTTGGATTTGATACTCGAGGATTGGTGCTCGCGAGTTGGAATTCGCGAGTAGGGCATTTTTTGGTATTCTCGGGTTGATGGGATTGCTCAATCGCTCCAATGGGACAAATTCATTAGTGCGATAATAACACATCTGCGAGGGTTGTCGTTTCCGGTTGCTGTGGAATACGCTCGATTTTTGCGGATAGCGAAAGGTGGAAGGCGAAAGGTGGAAGGCAGAAGGCGGAATCCAGGCACGCCAGCAACGTGGCTTTGTGCCGGCGAGTATCCGCATCAACCCGAAAAAGGATAACAACGAAACGAGGAAATGGTAGAAAGTTGATTTGACCCTGATGCTTGAATTGTTGATTTTCAAGTGTAGGAAAGGTGTCGCACCTGGGTAGGATGGGATCAATAAAAATTAGGATTTACTTATGAAAAAATTAGTACCGGTAGACCTGAAGCGAACGTGTGATCCGCAGTCGTTTCCATTTGAAAATACGTCGGAGATAGCGCGGAAGCTGGTTTCGATTGGGCAGGATCGGCTGCAGGCGTCGCTGGAATTTGGCGTGGGGATTCGCAACGATGGGTATCATATTTTTGCACTCGGGCCGGAGAAGATGAACAAACTGGATCATGTGCGGGATTTTTTGACGCGCAGAGCACAGGGCGGGCAGGTGCCGAACGATTTGTGTTATGTGTATGACTTTGGTGATCCGTACCGGCCAAAGCTGATGCAGTTGCCGGCAGGGAGGGGCGGTGATTTGGCGCAGCAGATGGAGCAGGTGGTGGATGAGTTGATTCCTACGTTGCGTGCCTCGTACGAAAGTGAGGAGTATCAGCGTCGGACGGAGGCAATTAAGAATGAGGCGGAGGGGGAGCAGGGGGAGATTTTTGAGGCGATTCGCAAGGAGGCAAAGAAGAAGGGATTGATGCTGCTGAGCACGCCGGTTGGGTTTACGATTGTTCCGATGAAGGAGGATGGGGAGTTGATGGAGGAGCAGGATATCGAGAATCTTTCGGAGAAGGAGTTTGCGCGACTGGAGAAGGCGACGGAGGATCTGCAGCAGGATTTGCAACAGATTATTCGCAAGATTCCGGCAACGAAGCGGTGGTTGCGCGATGAGCAGAAGAAGTTGAATGAGGAGATCGCACGCTATTCGATGCAGGAGCTTTTGAAGGGGGTTCGGGCGGATTTTGCCGATCTCGAGGAGGTAATCGCATTTTTGGACAGCGTGGAGAAGGATTTGATTCAGCATATCGACCGGGTGATGACGAGTGGCGGCGCAGGCGGACCCGGCGGTGGGAGCGCGCAGGCGATGATGATGGCGATGGCAGCTGGTGGCGGGGGGGGTATGGGCGGCGGCGGGCTTGGCGGGCCTGGAGGTGGCGGTATTCAGGACCTGATCCTCGAGCGCTACAAAGTGAATCTGATTGTGGATCACGGGGAAACCGAAGGTGCGCCGGTGGTGTACGAGGACAATCCGCACTACAAAAATCTGAACGGGCGGGTGGAGTATCAGTCCGATATGGGGACGCTTACGACGCACTTTGGGTTGATTAAGCCGGGCGCATTTCATAAGGCGCATGGCGGGTACCTAATTCTGGACGCGCGGCAGGTTCTGTTGGAGCCGTTTGCCTGGGAGAGCCTGAAACGGACGCTGAAATCGAAGGAGCTGAAAATGGAGGCGCTGAACGAATCGTATAGTTTGATTAGCACGGTGTCGCTGGAGCCGGAGCCGCTGAAGCTGGACGTGAAGGTGGTGTTGTTTGGCCATCGACGGTTGTACTATCTGCTGTGCGAGCTCGATCCCGATTTTAAGACGCTTTTCAAGGTGGAAGCAGATTTTGAGGATGAGGTGAATTGGACGGAGGATGTTCATGGCGATTATGCGTCGTTGCTGGCCGGCCTGATCGAAAAGAAGGAGCTGATGCCGTTCGACCGGACCGCTGTGGCACGGGTGTTCGACGAGGGCGCACGGATGGCGGGCGATCGGGAAAAGTTGTCTACGATGGCGGACGAGTTAGCGGATCTGTTGATGGAGTCGCATCACTGGGCGCAGGAGCGTGGGGTGCAGGTGGTGGCACGTGAGGATGTACAGCAGGCGCTGGATCAAAAGGTGTACCGGTCGGCGCGGCTTCGGGATCGATTGCAGGAGGGGATCGTGCGGGAACTGGTGTATATCGACACGGAGGGGACGGTAACCGGGCAGATCAACGGGCTGTCGGTGCTGGACACCGGGAATTTGCGGTTTGGAAAGCCGTCGCGCATCACGGCTACGGTGGAGATGGGCAAGGGCGACATCGTGGATATCGAGCGGGAGGTGCAGATGGGTGGGCCGTATCACTCCAAGGGGATGATGATTCTTCAGGGATTCATCGGAAGCCGGTATGCGCAGGACCAGCCGCTGTCGCTGAACGCCCGGATTGTGTTCGAGCAATCGTACGGACTTATTGATGGGGATAGCGCATCGTCGACGGAGATCTATGTGTTGCTCTCGGCGATTGGGGAGATTCCGCTTCGGCAGTCGTTTGCGGTGACGGGATCGGTGAACCAGCACGGGGTGATCCAGCCGATTGGTGGCGTGAACGAGAAGATCGAGGGTTTTTTTGATCTGTGCCGGGCGCGTGGGCTTACCGGGGAGCAGGGCGTCATCATACCATTTAGCAACGAAAAGCATCTTATGCTTCGGGATGATGTGATTGCCGCAGTGGAGCGTGGGGAGTTTCAGATTTGCTCGGTTCGGACGGTGGATGAGGGGATGGAGTTGCTGACCGGGCTGCCAATGGGCGAGTTGGATTCGGATGGGGCGTATCCGGCGGAGTCGGTGAACGGGCGCGTGAAGGCGCGGCTAGAGGAGTTTGCGCGGCGGCGGAAGCGGTTTATAGCGCGGCCGAACGGCGAGGTGGATGTGGCTGGCGGTGGTGGCGATGGAGCCGAACAGGAATCCCATCAACCCGAACAAAAAAAGGGAG
>PZPG01000014.1:26171-42880 GCA_003045995.1 Bacteroidota bacterium | reverse complement strand
AACGGAACCAACATAAGGCCGGCGGCAAAAAGCAAGGCGATTACGGTGGTTGTATGTTGAAAAGCACGGTTCATGACGCTTGTAGTTCGTGGGTTCCTCTCGATTTTAAATCCGATAACTCGTTCAATGATGTAACTCGTTTCATTGGGAAGATATTGTATCAGCGAAGATTTCACAATGCAGATTTTTTTTACTTTTTTCTTTCGACAGGGTGACACGATTTGACACCGTGAAATCTTATTTTTGGCAGTACCATGGGAAACGATGGGGAGTAAAGAGGTAACTGTAACGAAAACAAAAGGGAGTATTTTATGATTACATTGGTGAAGAGTGATCATTTGGGGTCACTGGCAGAGGAGTTTGCCGAACAACTATCTGGTTTGAATGGAAGAGATCCTCTGCAGCCGGTGCCAGTCATCGTTCCGAATCAGGATATGGGACGATGGTTAACGATTCAATTGGCAGAGCAGATGGGCATCGCGATGAATTTGGAGATGATTCTGCCAGCAGACTGGCAATGGAGGCAGATCCGGGCTGTCTATCCGGACCTTCCAAAGGTGACAGTATCAGACAGGTATCCATTATACTGGTCGTTGTTTGAATTGTTTCAGGATCTGGATTTTGTGAAATCGATTCCCCCGGTGTATGGATATATTTTCCACGATCTATCCCAAGAGGCGAACGGTAATTTGTCATTACCCTCAAGGAGCAGGCTGGAACGATCTTCTCAAATTGCGCTTCAAATTGCTTCTTTGTTCGATAAGTACCTGAATAACCGCCCTGGAATGTTGCTAGACTGGCAAAGAGGGCGGGGAATCATGGATGGAATGGATGGACCAGGAGTGGGTCATGCAGAATGGCAGTCGCTGATCTGGAATCGATTATGCGAGCATTGGAGAGTCCTGTATGACGACGAGAGGTGTTTTCATAAAGCGGAACTCTGGGAAAAGGCATGTAATCATGTATCGGAAATGGAGACCGGGGCAGATCTTTTTCTGTTCAATCCGGGCCTTTTCCCTGCCCCCATTATGGAACTTTTGCAGAAATATGGAATACATCAGAAGGTAAGTATCTACCAGGTATTTCCATCGGTTCAGGGTAGAGTTGATGGAGAACATAGCGTATTGAACAATTTGGGCAAAGAGATTCCAAAACTTGAAAAACTGTACTCTCAGTATGATAAATTGCTCACTTTGCCACCTCCAAAATCATCTGCAAACTTGCTGGGCAGGATCAAAGAGAGTTGGAGTAACCCTGAACCTGTTGCTCACATTGACGCCTCTATTGGAGAGGATCATTCTGTGCAGATACGTTCTTGTCACAGTCCTCTTCGGGAGATGGAGATCCTTCAAATATTTCTGACAAGTCGTTTTGAAGAGGACGAAACGCTCCATCCGGACGATATTTTGGTTGTTACTCCGGATTTGCAAACCTATGCATCCGCCATCGAGGCGGTGTTCGGATCGGAGGAGGAGGGGGTTCCTGCTGCAGATCACACAACTGGACTGGGGCGTTCCGGGTATACACGGGAGTCGTATCAGGCACTGGAAGTGCTGCTTACTCTGCTGGATTCCCGGTTTGCTCTGGCAGATGTGATAGATCTGTTCTCTATGAATCCAGTGATGCAGCGCTTGTCAGTACGTCATTCACAGATCGATCAACTGAAGACATGGCTAGAGGAAAATGCTGTGTACTGGGGGTTGGATGAGAACCATCGGAAACTAGAAGGGCAGCCACAGGAACGGTTACATACATGGAGAGAAGCGCTCAGACGAATCTGGTTTGGTATTCTAGCTGGTGGTGAACAGGGGGACAGAGTGATGGGGTCGCTGATCTATCCGGGCCTTACCTCAACGGAAGATCGGGAGACCATTGGCTGTTTTACCAACGCACTCTTCGATCTTGAAGCAATGATGTTCCAAAAGAGAACAGAGAGGAGTGTCTCCGAATGGTGCGACTGGCTTGGCGGCTGGGTGGATCAGTTTATGGATGAGTCCTCTGTTTCTCAGATTCGATCACTGCTAGACAGGATCCAAACAGAGGCCGAAATGTCACAATTAAAGCAGGAGGTGCCCTACTCTATTTTTAAACGCCATCTGAAATCGAGAACCAATCACGAAGCGGCTGGCTCGGCTGTATTTACCAAAGGAATTTTGTTTAGTTCCATGGTTCCCGTGCGAAATCTTCCTTACAGAATCGTGGCTCTGGTAGGTTTGAATGAGGAAAGTTATCCGAGAAAGGCAATAGAATCGGAGATGGATATCATGGCCTATGACCCGCACGTCACGGACAGAGATCGGCGGGATGAAGACAGGCAAATGTTTCTGGAATCGATATTTGCGGCCCGGGATGTTCATTATGTGAGTTTTGTAGGTCAGGATAAAAGAGATAATGAAGAGAAAGCAATATCCCCCATCATTAGTGAGTGGGTTACATATCTGTCTGAAAAGACGGGAACGGATGTAAATAGATGGGTTAAGAAAGAGCCCTTAAGTGCTTTTTCCTTGGATCATTTTCGGAATACATCCGATGCACCTGTGTACTCGGGAGTGGCAGCAACCGTGGCGGATCGGTTGCACAGGAATGGGGTGGCTATGCACGGTTTTTCTTTCACGAAATCATTTTCGATGCCAGAAACCGGGGAACGAATTCAGCTTCATGAACTCGTTTCGTTTTTTAAAAATCCTTACCAAGGGTTTGTTAGAAAGCAACTGGAAACAACGTTAATGTCTACCGACGTACGACCCAATGAATTCGGGGTTAACACACTGGAAACATACACGTTGTTTGAAACGCTTCTTCAATCTTTCTTAAAGGGCAAAGATCTTAAGCAAGTGACGGAAATGCTTTTGATCTCCGGTTCGCTCCCGGCCGGTTATCCTGGTGTTATGAAAATGGATGAATTGAAAACCTATGTGAACGAAGCTGTACGAGTTCTTCGGGATGTAGGGGAAAGATTCGGAGATTGTGTATTTGTTCGTGAAGTGAAGATCAGTTTTCCAATCGATGTGGATGGCCGGCATATAATCATCGACGGGTCTGTTCCATTTTATATGGAAAATACTCCACTGACTGTTCAGCAATCGGGTATGTCTGGAAAGTGGGCAATGCATCACTGGATTCAGCATCTAGCACTTCTTTGCCAAAGAGATCAAACACACCAGTACAGTGTCTTGCACAGTTTAAAAAAGAAACCAGGAATTGCGGCATTTGCTGTTCCAGACAATTATAAAGAGATGTTTCAGGATCTTGTCAGCTACTATCTTCAGTTTTTAACGAAACCGGAAAACGCCTTTTTGCATGCAAGTTATGCATATGCTGAGCAACTTCAGAAAAATCAAGATGAAATGAAGGCTCTTGAGATGGCACAGGCAGCCTTTGAGGCGGATGATTTCGGGATGTCATTCGATCGTGATCTTCAGGATCCCTACACCTTACGACTTGTCGGAAAAGACCGGCCATTCGATCCATCCTTTGTCGACAATCCTTTCGCCCGTCATGTGCAAACCATGACCCGCTTTTTTGATGCGGACATCAAAACCTTTTAATGAATTCTTACAATTAGAGACTATGAAAAACCAATCAATCTTTTCTATTCCATTGAATCAGTCCCGGCTTATGATCGAGGCCAATGCCGGAACGGGGAAAACGTACACTATTGAAGGGCTCTTCATCCGGCTTCTTCTTGAGAAAGAGCTCACCATGCAGCAAATTCTGGTGGTTACATTTACGCGAAAAGCTACAGCAGAGCTTCAAAACCGGATTCTAGACAAGATGCGACAAGCTGTTCGTATGATCAAGTCCGGGCAGGCAGACCCGGAAGAGATTGGGGATGCATTTTTGAAGGACTTGTTTTTGCACAGGAGGAAGTATCTGAATGAAGATCTTACACGCTTACAGGAAGCGATTCATGATTTTGATGAAGCAAAAATATTTACAATTCACGGATACTGCCAGAGGGTTCTCAATGAAGAAGTGCTACTTACAGGAATGCCATTTGATGTACGAATTCATCAAGATGACCCACTGACCCAACAAGCAACGGAAGATTACTGGCGTAGATTCATCCAGGAATCCAGTCAATCGGAGGAGGGGAAAGTGCTGATCGAAAGTCTCCATCAAGACGGAGTGCGCGAACCTGCAGATCTTGAACAGCGGATTCGGATGCTCATCAACAAACCTTACGCACATATTGCAGACGACTTGAAGCCGATTGAAGAGTACCTAAAGGCGATTCGAGAACTTTCTACAGAGAGGATACAACTTCTTTCAGAGTGGCAAACTCGTAAGAATGAGTTGCTCGAAAAAATTGCGGAGGCTGATTTGAATAATCTAGGAAGTTGGAAAAAAAAACTGGATTTGGTTGAGGCAGATCTTGAAAATGAGTCACCGTTTGAGGAATTGACAGCGCTGAAAGTAGTCCGCAGGTCGTACCTGGATACAAAAATCAAAAAAAATGGTAATGCGGTAGTTCAAGACGATTTTTTTGAGCGTTGTGATGGCTTTTTTAAGCTCCGAGAAATGCTCGAACTGTTGCCAGCTGCCCTCATCGTACGTGCCTACGTGGACATTCAATCCAAGCGCGAGAATTTGCTCACAATTGGCGATCAGATTACGTTTCAGGATCTTCTCATGCGGGTGCAAAAAGCACTTCAGCATCCGGAATCGGGTCCCAAACTCGCAGAACGGCTTCGGACCAAAACACCGTATGCCCTGGTTGATGAATTTCAGGACACGGATCCCGTTCAGTTCGATATTTTTCAGCGAATCTATGACTCTGATGGGACCGGAAGTTCATTGATGATGATTGGAGATCCTAAACAGTCGATTTACGGATTTCGGGGTGCCGATATCTTCACCTATTTACAGGCGAAAGAGGAAAATCAACGAAGAGGAGAGCAAGGCGAACAGAACTTTGTTGTTCTAAAAAATAATTTCCGTAGCCGCCCTTCCCTGATTAAAGCTGTGAATGCTCTTTTTCAGTTCAAAGAAAATCCCTTCCTGCTTCATGAAAACGAGGGATTTGGAGCATCCATTGACTATTTTCCATCTGTAAGCGGGAATCCCGGGATTGAAGAGGAGTTACTATTGGACGGGGCACCTCCAACGGCGATGCATGTCAAGTATGCCGGACCGGGAAGAAACAAGAGCAAAGTAAAATTCGCTATCTACCGGGACCTGGCGAAGGAGATTCAGAGGCTTCTGACGAACTCAAAAAATGGTTCGCTTCTGATTCGAAAAAATGGGAAAGATGTACCAGTTCAGGCAGGTGATATTGCGATTCTTGTTCTGTCCAACTACGATGCATCAGTGATCAAGAAAGTCTTAAAAGAGGCGGGAATCGGTGCCGTTACCTACTCTCGTGACACGGTGTTTGAAACTGCCGAGGCAGACGCGATGTATGCATTTATGAATGCAGTTCTGAATCCTGGTCATCTGATGCATGGAAACAGGCTGATCCTGAGCGGTCTGATGGGGTATGACCTCAATGAACTTGAAGGTGTGATGAAAAATGATGAACAGCGGATCAAGCTCGCACAGGAACTGGAAGATCTCGAAAAAAAATGGAGAACGAGAGGGTTTTTGGCTGCATTTCGTCAATTTCTAGTATCCGGACGGCGCATGGAAAAAATTGCGGAAACCTATGATGCAGAACGGGTACTCACCAATCTTTTCCATCTGGCAGATATCTGCAGCAAGGTAGAGCGGGATCAGTCGATGTTGCCGTATGCACTTAATGAATGGTTCGCGCGACAGCAGTCCGACCCGGATCAGGACGATGAGCGTACCCTTTTACTGGAAAGTGATCAAAACCTGGTAAAAATCAGTACCGTACATGTTTCAAAAGGTTTGGAGTTCCCTATTGTGTTTTGCCCGACACTCTGGGATGGAAAGGATCTCTTTTCCGGTAAAAGTGCAAAAAATCCCAAGGAGGTTCATACGGATGGAAAGGGGAAGATCTACCTAGGGGACAAGGCCACGATTCCTGAAAATATCCAGACTCAGATTCGGAAAGAAGCAGTCGCAGAACAAGTTCGGCTGGCCTATGTGGCGGTAACACGGGCAAAGTATCTCTGCTATCTGTACTTCCATGAAAACAATCGTTCAACCCACTATAGTGGGCTGGCGTCCTTACTCACCGATCCCGAGGGACGCCTTAATAGGGTCGATTATGCATCGGCACTGAAGCAACTGGCAGAAACATCTCCAGAAGAGATTCGCTTGGAGCAGGTAGTGAACCATACCGGAGAGGAAGCAGATCTGGGAACGCATGGTCTGGGGTCACTTCCAGACTTTATACCCAAAAAGTATGAAGGCAGAGAGGTACTGAAAGCCCAGAGAGGGCAATTCAGTTTCAGTTCACTGGTCCATGGAGGAAGGTCGGAGGAGCCGGACCACGATCAGGTTTTTGAAAAATACTTTGGAGATTCGAAGGAAGAACAGGTAGAGATGAATACCGATCATCCCATTCATCTGCCCCGGGGTATGACAATCGGTTCGTTTATACATGCAATCTTTGAAGATCCGAATTTTCATTTTCACCAGGCAGATCATGAAGATGTGATCTATTTGATACAACGTCAGATGCAGCGATTTCGAGTGGATATGAAATGGGAAAAAGCAGTTCAGAATATCGTTAATTGGGTCTGCTGTGCCAGGGTTGGAGACCTACTGATTGGCGACTTGAAACCGGGGGATCAGCTCCGGGAACTTGAATTTCATTTTCCTGTACGGAAACCCGACAGCCAGACTCTTTTCTCGTTGATCCGGGAAGAAGAATCCATGCCCACGGATTCAGTTTTCCGTAGAGATCTGATGAAAGGGTTTATCGATCTTGTTGCCCGGAAGAACGGGAAATATTACATCATCGATTACAAATCGAACTACCTCGGTGGCAGGAAAGATGACTACCATCCAGATGCCCTGAAAAAGGCGGTCTTAGAGTCTGGTTATGATCTGCAGTATTCCATTTACTTGGTGGCACTAATCCGGTATCTGAGACCGCGAATTCCCAATTTCAACATTGAGGAGCATATCGGAGGAGTTGGCTACCTGTTTGTCCGGGGACTGGACCCTGCTTTCGGTGAGGGGTATGGAGTGTATTTTTGTAAACCTGTTGCGAAAACACTGGAACAAATCGACAAGGAGCTACGGCGCCCGATTTACAGCATGGATGCCGTATAAGCACATAAAAAAATCATATTGAGTCCTATGAACACAGTCAAACAAGGTAATCCGTCTCTTCTTGCCAGAATAGAACATCGCTCAGATTGGATGCGAAAAGGGGTTGAACAAGGTTGGATCCGACCCTATGAGCGTAGCCTTATTGCTTTTATGGAGAAGGAGTATGGTTCAATGCCGGAAGATCTAATTCAGGCAGTTTGCTTACTATCTTTGATGGAGCAGGCAGGCCACAGTCAGTTGCCGATCACGCTCGATGTAAAATCTCTTGCAAACCATCTGCGACTGGACGAGAAAGGTAGAGAGGTCTTGGCTAGAACCAAGATCGATCGAAAAATACTACTGCAGTCTGAAATGGTAACAGAAACGGATCCGTCTATCGTACCGGACGAGCATCCGGACCAGAAAAAGCCACTCATCCTTCGAGGAGACTCACTCTCTTTTCGCCGGTTCTTTCTCTATGAACGGGATATTGAGACATGGTTTCAGGAGCGCTCACGGCGTGATGCTCCAGCTGACAGGCAGACGGTGCTTCAAAAGATCCATGAGCTCCTGCCGGAGGACCCGGAAACGGAACTTAATCCGGTGAACGGTGAGGGTATTTCAGAGTTAAACTGGAAAAAAGTGGCACTCCTACTGTCGCTTCATAAGCCATGTTTGATCATCTCCGGAGGACCCGGAACCGGTAAAACAACCACCATCGCCAGTATGATCCGGCTTCATCAGGATCTCACGAAGAGATCGTTGCGTATTGCGCTTGCGGCACCAACAGGAAAGGCTGCAGGACGCATGAGTGAATCTCTACGCAATGTTTACGATGAAAGAGGATGGAGGGATGATTATATCGACGAACTGATGTCAGCAGAGGCATTTACTCTCCACCGGTTACTGAATCGACATCAAGTGCGTGGACTTCTGCCATCCACTGAATCCAATTATCTGCCATACGATTTGATTATTGTGGATGAGGCCTCTATGATCGACTTGCAACTGATGCACAGGCTCATTCAGCATACAGGACCGGACACCCGCCTGATTCTGCTAGGGGATAAGGATCAGTTGGTTTCGGTTGAGGCTGGATCCGTGTTTTCTGATATCTGCACAAAAGAAAACAATGAATTTTCCAAGGAAACCTGTGAATTGCTTGCAGCGTACGGCTACAAGGATGTGGGCATAACCAAGGCTCCATCAGTGCCTGATGATATGATCGTTTATCTTACAAAAAGTTACCGGTTTCACGAGCATAGCGGGATTGGCTCACTCGCTTCTGCCATCAAAACGAATGAGTCCAGCATAACTGAGATCCAGAAACGGATCGATTCCAGCGATAGTCTCGAGGCAGTTTCATTCCACTACGATAAAGAGGGGGTGGCCTATTTTCAAAACCGGTTTCGGGAACGAGTGCGGGCTATGGAATTTCTAACAGACCCATACGAGATGATCCGTTTATGGAAGGAGGAGATCTGGCTTACCGTACTTCGGAGAGGTCAGTCAGGAAGTGATCAGCTGAACCGAATGCTGGAAGATTCTTACCTTCATAGAGGATCGATATACAGGCGCTCGGGTTGGTATCATGGCAGGTATGTGATGATTACTCAAAATGACTACACATTGGGGGTGTACAATGGGGATACAGGAGTTTGTGTAGATCAAGGAGATGGTTCTTTTGTTGTGTACATTGAATCCGGGAGCGACCTGAAGTCATTTCATCCGGATCGATTGAAAGAGTATAAGCCTGCTTATTTTCTAACGGTTCACAAGAGTCAGGGATCGGAGTTTTCGCATGTCCGGCTTCTATTGCCTTTGGAAGAAACACCGGTGCTAACGAAAGAGCTTCTTTATACAGCAGTTACCCGCTCCAGAGAAAAATTTACTTTGTATGGAGATCTGTCAATGTTTGCTTCCGCTGTTGGAAAACCCGCGATTCGATATACGGGTCTTTTTCAAACTCATTTGTAGCTGAACCGATGTTTGGGAGGGTGGAAGCGAGGTTAGATTCTGGCAATTGCCCGAACCGGTTGTATTTTGGCTGCATAGCGCGCAGGGAGCCAGGAGGCTAGCAGGCAGAGTGTAGCGGTGACGAAAGAAACCAAAACAAAATCTGTTAGATGGGGTTCAACCGGAGCTGTAGACATGTAATAATTCTCCTCTGGAAGCGGAATCAGGGCATATTCCGTTTGAAGCCAGTAGAAAACCAGAGAGAGCACACAGCCCAAAAGTAACCCGCTAGCGGCAATGAAAAATCCTTCCAGTAAAAAGATTCGTTCAATTGTACGATTGGGTGATCCCATTGCTTTTAGGATACCAATATCCCGAACCCGCTCCAGGACCATCATTAAAATGGTGCCAATGAGGTTGAACGCGGCAATAAGAATCATCACGCCAATAATCAGTGGAACAGTTGCTTCCTGAAGTTCAACCCAGGCAAACATATTTTGATTGCGCATATACACCGTTTCGGTAATATACGGATAGGAGGTGCGATCGCGGATCTCCTGAAATATTTCCATCAGGCGATCCCGGTCATCTACACGTATTTCGAGGTTGGTTGCCGATCTAGGACCAAATCCAAGCAGTTGCCGTACCTGACGTAGATCGGCAAATACAAATTCATCATCGAACCGCTCTATTCCTGTGTGCACGATTCCGGTCACCGTAAATTGAGCGATTTCAGGGGTTTGGCGTTTCCCATCACCCCGTGGAAAAGAAAAAAGGGTAAGGCGTTGCCCCGTTTGGGCATCCAGCGAAGTAGCAACACCACTGCCAATGACAATGCCTGGAAGTTCGGTTTCGGTGCGCTCGAAGGTATAGTGGCCCGAGCGTATCATCTCAGGGGGGAATCGAGGCGGTGCGGTGTCATTTTGTTCCACACCCTTGAGTATCACTCCCTCAGCGAGACGGGAGGTCTGTACCATCACCCGACCAGCGATCGTAGGCTCCGCACTGGTAACTCCATCGAAGGTAAGAATAAATGAGCGAAGGGAATCTGCGCGCTCAAACTGATCGGGCAGGTAGGTTCGGATCTCAATATCGGGAGAAAACGCATATATCTTTTCATAGATCGCCGAAGAGAAGCCGTGAGCAATGGACAGGGCGATGAGTAACCCACCAGCACCAACCGCAACCCCCGCAATCGCCATCGTTTGGATGAATGACAGAAATCGACTTCCCTTTCGCTTATTAGTGAAGTATCTGCTGGCCAGAAACCAGGGAAATTTGTAGGAGGAGGATGAAAACCAGGAAAATATCATGATCCATCCAAATGTTCCGGGCGCATAAGCGGGAAGAACAAAACATCACGGATCGACTCCGAATTGGTCATAATCATCGCTAAACGGTCGATTCCGATTCCGACACCAGCTGCCGGAGGCATAGCGTATTCAAGCGCCCGAAGAAAATCCTCATCGACCCCCATGGCTTCTTCATCCCCTTTGCCACGCAGAGCTGCCTGGGTCTCCAGACGTGCACGCTGATCCAAAGGATCATTGAGCTCCGAAAAGGCATTCGCGATCTCTTTCCCGTTGCATATCAATTCAAATCGCTCAACAAGCCGGTCATTCTCGGTATGTTTTTTTGCCAGCGGACTCATCTCCACCGGATAATCGACCATAAACGTAGGCTGAATCAGGGTAGGCTCCACGAACTCACCAAAGAAGTCATCAATCCACTTCCCACGACTAGCATTCGGGTCTAGTTCTAGCCCATGCTCCTTTGCAATCCGAAAAAGATCCGTATCCGATTTGTCAGACAAATCAACCCCAATCACCTTCTGAATCGCTTCAAAAATCGGCACTCGCGGAAAAGGGGCTTGAAAATCGATCACATGCCCGCCTACGGACACTTTTGAAGAACCATGTAACTCCACTGCGATCCGCTCCAGCATTGACTCTACGAATTCCATCATCCAGCGGTAATCTTTGTATGCAACATACAACTCCACCTGCGTAAACTCAGGATTGTGGAAACGTGACAAACCCTCATTCCGAAAGTCCTTCGAAAACTCATACACCCCGTCAAATCCACCCACAATCAACCGCTTCAGATACAGCTCGTTGGCAATTCGAAGATAGAGCTGCATATCCAACGCATTGTGATGCGTCACAAACGGTTTTGCAGATGCCCCTCCGTATACCGGTTGCAAAATCGGCGTCTCCACCTCCAGAAATCCGCGATCGTCCATAATCTCCCTCATCAGGCGCACCATTTTCGACCGCTTTCGAAATACATCCCGCACCTCAGGGTTTACAAACAGATCCACATATCGCTGCCGGTACCGTTGCTCTTTATCGGAAAACGCATCATACACAATCGTTTCACCCGCCTCATTTTCAACCTCTTTGGGTGTTGGAACCGGTCTCAAACACTTCGAAAGCAGTACAAATTCCTCTGCGTGAACCGTCGTCTCACCCGTTCTTGTCTTGAACAAAAACCCACGTACCCCCACAATATCACCAATATCAATCAGTTTCTTGAAGGTATGATTGTAGGAATCTGATCCGATATCATCCCTCCGAATATACACCTGAATCGTACCCTTTGAGTCCTGAACCGTGAAAAACGAAGCTTTACCCATCACACGGCGTGTCATCAGTCGTCCTGCCACCGAAACCTTCGTAACACCCTCCGTTTGCTCCGGATTCTCAGCCAGCAGCGCAACCTCATTGCGCAAGATTTCATCGGTGTGGTGCGTCACTTCAAACGAAGAGGGGTAGGGGTTCACACCAGCCTCGCGTAACTCCTTCAGTTTTTCAATCCGAATTTGCTGCTGTTCACTCAGGGAAAGTTCGTTTTGACTCATAAACTAATACATTCAACGTTTCGAGGGGGGGAATTTGTGCATTTTTAAGTAGCGATACAAAGGTACTGATTTCTCCTCCTCTTCAAAAGCCCGCAACATCTCCCTCTCCGCGCGGATCTGCCACTCCATAGCGAAGCCCGTCCAACCCCGTAAACACACTGTGAATTCGCCCAACCGTAGCCCGCACCTCAATCCGATGACCGTAAGACTCCAGAATACGCCTCGTATCGCCAGAAATAGCAAAGGGTTCGGCGTATAAAATATCCGGAAGCCACTGATGATGAACCCTTGGAGCATATACCGATTGTACAGGATCCATATCAAACAAAGCCAGATTCAGAAATTGCTGCAAAACCGCTGTGATGATTCTTGGCCCTCCGGCAGCTCCGGTTGCCAGCACCACGCGATCCCCAGATTCCACAATCATAGGGGTCATACTACTCAGCATCCGCTTTCCAGGGGCGATGGAGTTCGCCTCCGCTCCGATTAGACCAAACATATTGGGCACTCCGGGTTTCGCTGAAAAATCGTCCATTTCGTTATTCATCAAAAATCCGGCACCGGAAATCGTCACACCACTTCCAAAGGAACCATTGAGTGTTGTTGTCACCGCAACCGCTGCCCCGTCCCGGTCGATCACAGAAAAATGTGTCGTCTCATCAGATTCGAAAAACGAGACAGGATCGCCATGTGATAACGAATCACTGGGAGTTACGCGATCCTTCCGAAACGACGATGCGCGATCTCTCAGATACTCATATGCGAGCAAACTATCCGGAATGTCCGTGAAATCCGGATCGCCAAGGTAGTAATTTCGGTCTGCAAAAGCTCGCCTTGACGCCTCACTCAACATGTGAATCGTGGTGGCATCATTGAATTGAAGTTGCTTCAGAACAGGATTCGAATTAGCTTCAGCCATGATTCCGAGCATACGTAGCACCTGCTGAATAACCACACCACCACTGCTAGGAGGTGGCATAAGATGAAGCGTGAATTCATGGAAACGAACGGAGATAGGATCACGCCAGACACTTTCGTAATCGCGTAGATCCGCCAGAGTAATGATGCCACCTTGCCGACGCATCTCCCTCACAATGGCCGCCGCTGTTGGGCCGGCATAAAAGCCATCTCTACCTAAAGACGCAATTCGTGTGAGAGTTTGGGCCAGATCTTCCTGGATAAAGAGATCTCCGGCCTTCCAGGCCCGTCCATCACTCCGAAGAAACAGGGTGGAGGATGCATCGAATTGTTCAAAAAGCTCTGCATGGGCATTCAAATCTGCAGCCTGAATATGATTCAGTGTAAATCCTTGTGATGCAATGCGGATGGCGGGTTCCATCACAACTTCCAGTGGCAAAGAACCATATCGCTCCAGTGCACTAATCATTCCGTCAACACTCCCCGGAACACCGGATGCTAGCCCGCCAATTTTACTTGCTTCGGAAAGTACGTTTCCGTCATCATCCTGATACATGGTTTTCTTAGCCATTGCAGGAGCTTTTTCGCGGAAGTCCAGGGTAAAAACTTCACCTTTGGTATTTCGATAGACCATAAATCCGCCACCTCCCAGATTTCCGGCTCGGGGAGTGGTAACAGCCAAAGCAAATTGAACTGCCACCGCAGCATCGATCGCATTCCCGCCCCGTTGCATAATCTCCACGCCGGCTTGTGAAGCACGAATATCTGCCGAACTAACAACTCCGTTTGTAAAGGGTTCGGCACCGATAAATTGAGCAAATAGTGGACGTGACTGGAAGGACAGAACAAGTGCCATCAAAGCAAGGAACAGCGGAATCCATGTTTGTTGCCAAAATCGCTGTGGTAGAATCTTAGATGAAATCATGAAATACTGGTCGTTGAATTTTTAAAATTTGTGTAGATAATTATGCTCTTGGATGATATTCCCTGTGGATTTGATGTAGCAGCGTACGATCGACATGGGTGTAGATCTCCGTGGTATTGATGGAGCTGTGCCCCAACATCTCCTGAACAGCTCGCAAATCGGCACCGCCCTCCAGAAGATGGGTTGCAAACGAATGCCGGAAAATGTGCGGGTATACTTTCTTTCGTATGCCTGCTTTCTCAGCATAAGATGTAACGATGTTCCATACAGACATTCGGCTAATCGGACCCCCGCGTAGATTCAAAAAAAGATGATTGCCGGCTTTGATCGGATCGCATGTAGCGAGAATCGTGTTACGGGTTGTTTCAAGGTAGTGCTCAATGGCAAGCTGTGCGATCTCGCCAATGGGTACCATACGTTCCTTCTCTCCCTTTCCAGTCACCTTGAGAAAGCCGATCTCGAAAAAAAGTTGGTCCATTTGCAACGATGTCAGTTCACTAACACGCATGCCGGTGGCGTACAGCGTCTCCACGATAGCCGCGTCACGGATCCCGGACGATGTCGTTCGGTCAATTTCATGGAGGATGGTTTCGATCTCTTCCGGATGTAGAACTTCCGGAAGTCTGCGTGCCGAAGATGGTAATTCAATCAGCTCCGCAGGATTTGCCTCCGTCCATTTTTCTACCATTAGAAATTCATGAAAGCCCCGAATGCTGGAGATATTTCTGGCGATGGTGGAAGCAGCCAGCCCCAAATCGGAAAGTACATTTAAGTAGGTTTCGATATGACGCAGAGACACACCGTCCAGGGTGGCAAGTTGACAACTGGTTTCCAAAAAATCTGTATAACGCGTTATGTCGTGTCGGTATGAGACAAGCGAATTCTTTGCAAGGCCCTTTTCTGCACGCAAAAAATTCATGTATAACTGGAGTTCACGCTCGAATTTCATTCTGATGCAGATTCCTTGTGGGTCACCTCATTTCCGGTTGCCTTTGTGTTATCGGAATCATCATTGTCTTTATTGTCTGTTACGCCACTTTTGTACGTTTCGCCACTTTTGATCTCTGCATCTTTGTTATATTCATCGTCTTTATCGTAGTCTACCCGACCATGGTAAATTCCCCGAAGCGTTTGAGTAAAACTGGCTTTAATTAAGCTGAGCTCTCTGAATGTGAGAGGGCAGTTATTGAGTTGACCATCTTTCACATGTTCATCGATGATTTTGTGAACGAGATTCTCAAGTTTTTGGTAGCTGGGTTGCTGAATCGATCGGGAGGCCGCCTCTACACCATCAGCCAGCATCACAATTCCCTGTTCTTTGGAGAAAGGCAAGGGCCCTTCGTAGCGAAAATCCTCTTCGGTAATATCCGATTTCTTCACAGGGTGATTTTTTGCTCGTTTGTAAAAATATCGAATTAGCGATGTGCCATGATGGGTTTCGATAAAATCGACAATGGTTTTCGGCAATTTGGCTTCCTTGGCCAGCCGTACCCCTTCGGTAACGTGCTTTTTGATAACCAGGGCACTCATTTGCGGTGCAAGTGTATCATGTTCATTTCCACCGGTCTGATTTTCGATGAAATATTCCGGTTTTGTCATCTTACCAATGTCGTGATAGAGCGCACCTGTTCTTGTGAGCATAAAATTGGCACCAATTGCAACCGCGGCATTTTCTGCGATCGTGGACACATTTAGACTGTGATGATAGGATCCCGGGGCTTTCATGATGAGATCCTTCAGTAGTGGAGAGTTGCTGTCACTCAACTCCATGAGTGTAAAGTCGGTCGTTACTTTAAATATTTTTTCGAAGAGGAGAATGATCGGATATGTAAATAGAATGAAAAGGGCATTCAAACCGGCAAAAGCCATATTTGTGAGGTACACAGAAGGTTCACTATACCGGGTCATTGCAAAACCGGAGATTACTAGCAAATATGTGATAAAAATAATGCCCGGTGTGATGAAGAAAAACTGTGATCGTTTTTGAAGATCACGAACTGTAAAGATTCCCAGACTACTGGCTAAAACCGTTGCTACCATAAACTCGTAACTATTGTCACTCATCAATCCGGTAACTATGGCCAGCGTAAGTGCAGACATCAACCCGACCCTTGAGTCAAAAATAATGGTTAGCATCACTGGAGCAATGGCGATCGGGATGACGTAATCATTGAGACTTTCAAACTGAAAAACTATCGAGCTGACGACGGATATGAGCATCATTGTCACAAAAATCAGTGAGAAATGGGAAAGATCTCTCATGATGGATTTCCGGTACAGCCGCAGATAAAGGAAAAATACCAGTACTGCGATAATCATTAGGATGGTGTTTCCGCTAAGGCGGACAAATCGCTCAATATTTGTGGCTGTTTCTGCACGTTTTTCATTGAGACTGCGCAGAATATTGCGGGTCTCTTCCGTTACAAGGTCGCCTTTTCGTATAATGACCTGTCCAGCAGCAATGGCACCTTTTGTTTCGGACAATGTTTCCAGATTTTGATCGATGCGCTGCCTGGTTTCCTGTTCATCATAGAGCCAGTTTGGTTCAATGGCCCGTTCCAGCATTGCGAGCCCCAGCGCACCCACTTCCTGTTCAAATTGATTGAGTAGTTGCAGACGTGCGTACCGGTTGGCAGATGAAAGGTCGTATACCTGAACCCGATTAATAACACGTTCCGTTTTTAGCGTGATATTCCGTACAGAGAGGGTAGAGGTTTCAATATCAGCCGCCGGACGATCGATAAGTCCGTTACTAAGGATATGTGAGGTGATAACGCTGAGAGCAGAGCGAAGATCATTGGTGAACTGTACCGGTTTTTGCTGAATAGGTCCGGATCTGGACGTGGAATTTATCCCACCTGCACTTGAGGTGGTGCCTGTACCTGA